>NZ_JAYWLC010000005.1:0-263132 GCF_040297545.1 Thioclava kandeliae | reverse complement strand
AAATCCGATTGAGCGCCTAAACGGCGAGATCAAGCGCCGCACGGACGTGGTCGGGATCTTTCCTAATGAGGCTTCGATCCGCCGCCTCATAGGTCGCGATCCTGATGGAGCAGACCGAAGCATGGACCGTCCAGCGCGGTCGATACATGACACTGGAAACGCTGGCGCCAATCTGCGATGATGTCGTGGTCAGCTTGCCTGCAGCGCAGCGCGACTGATCAGCTCGGCCCGCCAGTCAGCACGAGGCCCGCTATGAGCTACACCATCAGTTGGGACACGATCAGAAAGCGGAGCGTCGAGAGGTCAGGGAAGACACGGGCCTTGCAGCTCATGCACTTGAATTTGCCGCGCCGGAGCGGTGTCTTGATCCCAGCGCGCTCCTGATGGAAGCGCGCGAGCTCCGCGCCACGAAAAATGCGCGGTTGATTTGCATCAGGGGGGAGTAGGCCGCTGGCGATCGAATTTCCCAACGTGTTGCGACAGATACTGTAGAGCGAGACCACCTGCTCGACGCTGTAAACGCGATCAAGCTTCGGGCGGATACTGGTATAGTTGCGGCTCATTGCTTGCGCTCCTGTGCCCGCAGGAGATCATGCGCATCGAGATCCGTAATTGCCCAGCGGGTCATGCCGGACCCAAACCGGTAGGGCTGCGGAAATTTATCGATCTTGAGCCAGCGGCAGATGGTCCGCACGGAAACCGAATAGCGCTGGGCCACTTCACCCACGGAGATAAAGCGCGGGCTCGCTTCGGCCACAGGGAGAGCAGCGTTGGCTTGCTTTCGGGTTTCTTGCGGTGCGGAAGGCGTGATGTGCCGCGATTTGGCACCTGCTACAGCGCTAGGCTGGGGCGTGGCACGAGACGGCTCTTTCGCGCGAGTTGGAGTAGGGAAAAGGCTGAATTGGTAGGTGTCATAAGACATGACGACGCCCCTATTAAGGTAGGCGCTCGGTCACATCTTGTGTCCAAGGGATTGGCCGATTCTGAGGGCATCGTGCCACATGAGTTCGACTGATCCTCATCAAAACGATCTGAAAGGATATGGCCAGTGGAGATTTATCGTAAATATTGTGGGGCGCCGGTAGGGATAATCGCAGATTTAATTCAATTAAATCATATTCTTGTGCTGACTTGTTGGCGGATGGGGTGGGATTCGAACCCACGGTACGGTTCCCCGCACGCTAGTTTTCAAGACTAGAGCCTTAAACCACTCGGCCACCCATCCGCAGCGCTCAAGCGAAGCCGCATGCGCCTGAGCGGGTCTAATCGGTTGCGGTGGGGCTGACAAGATCCTGACCGCGATGCGCCTGCATATTTTGCGGGCGCTTGTGGCAGGGAAGGCGCAACCTTCAAGAACTCGCGAGCGGATGCCTTCCATCTTGTGATCGGGCGGGCCTAATATCGGGAAAATTCGGAGCATAGTTACAGGAAGGTTCCGCCAATGACCCGTTTTGCTTTGTTGTCTTCTGCCGCATTCATGGCGCTCGCTTTGCCGGTCGCGGCGCAGACCACTCTGACCGTCGCCAACTGGCTTCCGCCCTCGCATCCGCTGGTCTCGGAGCTGATCGTGCCGATGACGCAGGCGATCGAGGAGGCGACCCATGGCGAGGTGAAAGCCACGCTCCTGCCGGCACCACTAGGGCCGCCCGCTGCGCATTTCGATTTCGCCGTCAATGGGGTGGCCGATATTACCTTCGGGGTGCAAGGCTATAATCCGGGCCGGTTCAAGACCACCAATATTGTCGAGCTGCCTTTCCTGGGCAATTCTGCCGAAGCGATCTCGGTTGCCTACTGGCGCACCTTCCACACCATGCTGCGGGATGCGGGCGAATATGATGATGTCCATGTGCTGGCCGTTTTCAGCCATGGTCCGGGTGAGGTTTTCCTGAAGGAGGGCGATGTCTCGGATGTGGATGTGCTCAAGGGGCGCAAGATCCGCGTAGGCGGGGGCATCGTGCATGAGGTGGTCTCGAAACTGGGTGCTGTGCCTGTCGAGGGACCGTCGTCCAAATCCTACGAGCTGTTGAGCCAGGGCGTGGCGGATGGCATCACCTTCCCCTATGAATCGGTGAATTTCTTCAAGCTGATTCCGCAGCTTGATAAGGCGATTGCCGTTGATGGCGGGCTGTATAACACCTCCTTCTATATCGTCATGAACAAGGCGAAATGGGAGGCGCTTTCGCCGGAAGTGCAGGACGAGATCAATTCGGTGACGGGTGAGGCACTGGCGCGCAAGGCGGGCCAGATGTGGGATGCCGCCGACGAGAAGGGCCGCGCGGCGATGGAAGGCAAGATCGCGATCACGCCCGCAACCGATGCGCAGATGGACGCATGGAAAACCGCACTGCAGCCCCTGGTGGATGCCAAGATCGAGGAGGCCTCCAGCACCGGTATCGACGGGCAGGCGGCCTATGAGTTCCTGACCTCCGAGATTGCCAAAGAAACGGCCGAGTAACCCGTGACCCGAGACAATTTTCCGCGCGTGCCCGAGACGGATCCGTCCTCGGGCCGCAAGGCGCCCGTGGTGCCGCGCAATGGCCCGCGGTTGGCGCTGGGACTATTATGCGGCGCGATGCTGCTGGCGATGATGGGGCTGACGGTGGTGGATGTCATCGGGCGCTATCTGTTCAACGCGCCGCTGATCGGGGCGACCGAACTGACCGAGATGCTGCTCTGTGCGGTAATCTTCCTCGGCCTGCCTGCGGTCTGTTTCGACCGTGACCATGTGACCGTAGATCTGGTGATCGACCGGCTGCCCGCATGGCTCCAGCCATGGCGCGAGCTGGCGGTGTCGGTCTTTTCGGTGGTGGTGCTGGGCGTGGTCTCGTGGCGGATCTGGGTCTATGCGGCGCAGAAAGCCAGCTATGGCGAGGCGACCAATTCGTTGCGCTTGCCGATTGCGCCTCTGGGCTATCTCTGCGCGCTGTGCTGTGCGGTGGGCGTGGTATTGACGCTTGTCGCCGCGCTCCGCCAGTTCCGTCTTCAGGTCAGGGGGCGGTGATGGAGCATTGGCCTGTCGGTCTGGCGATCCTTATCGCATTGTTGTTGGGCGGTGTGCCGATTGCCTTCGCGCTTGCGGGCGTGGGGCTTGTGGGCGTGGCCACGATCATCGGCTGGACGCCCGCGCTGTCGCTGATCGGCTCGGCGTTTTTCGACAACGGGCGCGATTACTCGCTCTCGGTGCTGCCGCTCTTCCTGATGATGGGCAATTTCGTGGTGCAATCGGGCATCGCGTCCGAACTCTACAATTCCGCCTATGCGTGGTTGCGCCACAAGAAGGGCGGGCTGGCAATGGCCACGGTGATCGCCTGCGGGGCATTTTCCTCCGTCTGCGGCTCGTCCATGGCCACAGCAGCCACCATGACGCGGATCTCGCTGCCCTCGATGCGGCGTTTCGGCTATCCCGACCGGCTCTCGACGGCCTCCATTGCCGCCGGTGGCACGCTGGGTATTCTGATCCCGCCCTCGGTCATCTTGGTCTTTTACGGGATCATGACGCAGCAGGATATCGGCAAGCTGTTTCTGGCAGGCATCATTCCGGGGATCATCGGGATCATCGGCTATGCGCTGGCGGTGAAGATCTCGATCCGGATGCGCGGGATCGACCTTCCGGTCGAGGATAAACTGCCGCTGGGCGCCCGTATCCGCGCGCTCAAAGGCACGGCAGGGGCACTGGTGCTGTTTGTGTTCGTGATGGGCGGCATCTATCTGGGCGTCTTTACCCCCACCGAGAGCGCCGGGATGGGCGCGGCGGGGGCGCTGTTGCTGGTGATCGGGTCGGGCAAGTTCTCGTGGGGCGGGCTCGTCAACGTGCTCTATGACACGATGAAGACCACGGCGATGATGTTCTTCATCCTCTTCGGTGCGCTGAGTTTCACCAATTATGTCAACATGTCGGGTATGACGAGTGATATCCAGAGCTGGCTCTCGGTCTTTGGTGACAGCCCGATGGCGATGATCTTGGCCATTCTTGTGATCTATCTGGTGCTGGGCTGCATGCTTGAAGGGCTCTCGATGATCATGCTGACCGTCCCGGTCTTCTACCCGATCGTGGCAGCCCAAGGGTTCGACCTGATATGGTTCGGGATCTTTGTCGTGGTGATCACCGAGATCAGCTATATCACGCCGCCCGTGGGGATGAACGCCTTCGTCCTGCGCTCGGTGGTGCCGGATGTGGCCTTGGGCACGATCTTCCGCGGGCTGGTGCCCTTTGTGGCGATGGATATCGTGCGGATCGGGCTGATCATTGCTTTCCCCGCACTCGTGCTTTTGCTGACCTGATCAGACCACACCGCTGCTGATGGCCCAATAGCCCACACCCACGGCCATCCCGATAAAGCACAGTCCGATCAGGGCGATCAGCCCGTCGCGCACCAGCAAAGAGAGCGCCAGAAGGGTGACGGCCACGCCGAGGATCGACGAGCTGAAGGGCACCAGTTCGAGAAACGGCATGGCGGCCCCGCAGAGAAGGCAGGCCGCCTGCGTCACCCAGCGGAAGGGACGATGGGTGAAAAATCGTAGCCGTTCGCGGGTGTGGCTGTCCATCCACCGTGCCACGCCTTGCAGTTTGTCGGTGGCCTTGCGCAGTTTGTCGCCAGCGATATGACGGTTGGTCAGCAGACCCGGCAGCCAGAGATGGCGCCGCCCGAGCAGCATCTGCGCCGAGATCAGCGCGATCAGGATACCGCAGGCGCTGGAAAAGAGCGGGATGCCCGAAAGCGGGCTGACCACGAAGAGGGCAGGCACCAGAAGCACCGGCACGAAAGAGGCCCCGCCGAGCGAGCCCAGAATATCCTCGATCCGCAGCCTGTCCACGCCTTGGGCGCGGCTGTCGATGGTGCGGACGATATCGGTGACGGAATGATTGTTGTCGCTGGAGTGCTGCATAAAAATACCTCTGCGGGTGAACCCCGCAGAGGTGATCTGGTTCCAGTGAGAAGGGCTGCCTCAGGGCTTCATCGAGCCTGTATCGATGAATCGCTGGTGCCAGCTCAGCGCCTCATTCAGCAGATGCGGGCTCTGCTGCGCATAGCTGCCCTTTTTCGCACGCTCGTAATAATCGCGCAGCATAGGGCGGTAATGGGGATGGGCGCAGGTCTCGATGATCTTCTCGGCACGCTGTTTGGGCGAGAGCCCGCGCAGATCGGCCAGACCCTGTTCGGTCACAATCACCTGCACATCCTGATTGATATGGTCGGTATGGCTGACCATCGGCACGATGGCCGAGATCGCGCCACCTTTTGCCGTGGAGGGCGTCATGAAGATCGACACATAGGCATTGCGCGAGAAATCTCCCGAGCCGCCGATACCGTTCTGCATCTTCGAGCCCATGATCTGCGTCGAGTTGACGTTGCCATAAATATCCGCCTCGATCAGCCCGTTCATCGCGATACAGCCCAGACGACGCACAAGTTCGGGATTGTTCGAGATATCCTGCTGGCGCAGCAGCAGCTTGTCGCGGAAGAAGGCGGCGTTATCATTGAAATACTCGGCCTTTTCGGGCGAGAGCGAGAAGGCCGTGGCCGAGGCCATGCGCAAAGTGCCCGCCTCGAGCATGTCGAGCATCCCGTCCTGGATCACCTCGGTGAAGGCGGTCATATCCTCGAACGGCGTGTCGATCAGGCCGGCCATCACGGCATTGGGCACGTTGCCCACGCCCGATTGCAGCGGCAGGAGCGAATTGGGCAGGCCCGCGCGCTTTGCCTCCCATTTGAGGAAGTCCAGGATATGGCCCGCAATCGCATTGGCGGTGTCATCTGGCGGCGCGAAGGGGGCGTTGCGGTCGGGGCTGTCGGTCAGCACCACCGCCACCACCTTGGAAGGATCGACGTTGAAATAGGGCTGGCCGATCCGGTCGTCGGATTTCAGGATCGGGATCGGTTTGCGATGGGGCGGCAGGGCGGTGCCGTAGTAAATGTCGTGCATCCCGTCCAGCAGCTCGGTCTGCCAGCTGTTGACCTCGAGGATGATCTTGTCGGCCAGTTCGAGCCACGTCTTGTTGTTGCCGACGGAGGAGGACGGGATCAGCTGGCCGTCCTCGGTGATACCGGAGATCTCGATCACAGCGGTATCGAGCTTGCCCAGAAACCCTTCCCATGCCATCGGCGCAACCTGGCTCAGGTGGATGTCGAAATAGGACATCTGGCCGCTATTGATCTGCGCCCGCGCGATAGGGTCGGAGTTGAAGGGGAGGCGGAAGTCGATGCCATTGGCCTTGGCCAAGGCGCCATCCAGTTCGGGGCCGGTAGAGGCGCCGGTCCAAATGGACACTTTGAACTGCTCGCCGCGGGTATGGGCCGCTTCGATTCGGGCGGCCAGTGCCTGCGGCACGGCCTTGGGATAGCCCGAGCCGGTAAAGCCCGACATGCCGATGATGGCGCCCGGATCGATCAGGGCTGCGGCATCTTCGGCGGACATGATTTTCTGTTTGAAAACATCACTGCGAATGCGTGAAGAACTAACTTTTACATCAAAGCTCATTGGGGTCCTCCTCAGGTGCTACCTTCGGGCCGAATTGCAGCGGGGCTCCTCGGCACCCGCCCAGACCAGCGTTTGGTGGTAGCTTATCATAACCAGAGTTCCTTTATGCTCCGTGATTGTCCATAGTCTGGCAGCTATGCGCTGTATGCATATGTATACTATGCCTATGATAATTCTGAATCTTGCGGGACTTTGGCCTAGATGCCGGCACAGTTCCCCGCCGCCCCATATACGGTCCGGAGGGCGTGCCGTGCCTTGATCCTGTCATCTTCCAACCATGCTCCGCCTCGGTCGCACCATTCTTCGGACGCAAAGAAGCGTAGTAATTTATCTAATGATATTTTCGCGTTTAAGGCGAATCGCGTTACATTGAGCGGGGTTACTATAACAGGAGGATATCATGTCATCTGTATTCCGGTTGCCGTCCGTACTGTTCTTTTGTTCCGCGCGTCGTCACGACAGGGTCGATATGCGGCTGGCTGAGCTGGGGCTGCGGCGCCAACGCCGTCATAACTGCCCCATCTCGCCGTTTCGGGTCAATCAGCGGGTGCCGTTCGTGCCTCGGATCGTCTGATGGCGCGTGTGCCGCGGCAGGTGCTCAGAAATCAACCTCGACGCCCGGAAGGTTCAACTCCTTCAGGAGGTCGCGCAGCTCTTGCCGTGCCGCGATATTGGACATGTTCAGGTTCTCGACGCCCAGATCCTTCAGGTCGAGCAGGGTAATTCCACGCGGGAACAGCTCGCGGAAGATCACCCGCTCGGAGAAGCCCGGGGCAACGCGGAAACCGATCCGCTTGGACAGCTGCTCGAGCGCGGCCCCCACCTTGCGCTTGTTGTGCATCTGCTGTGCGCCCAGCCGGTTGCGCAGCACGATCCAGTCGATGGGTTTCATACCAGCGCGGGCCCGCAACTGGCGAGCGGACCAGACCATCTCGGAATAGATCGAGGGTCCGGTGACCTTCGAGGTGTTCGGATCGATCCGCGCCAGAAGGTCGAAATCGATGAAACTGTCATTGAGCGGCGTGATCAGCGTATCGGCCAGCGAATGCGCCACCTGACTGAGGCGCGTATGCGATCCGGGACAGTCGATCAGGATGAAATCACAGATATCCTCCAGCTCTGTCACGGCCGCCGAGAGCCGGTAGTCATAAGGGTTCTCGCCCGCGGGCAGGCTGGCCGGATCGATTTCGGGCAGCACGCGGTAATCCGGGCAGGGCAGGGTTACGCCTTCGCGGGCCATGAAGGCGCGGCGGTTCTCCACATACCGCCCCATTGACCTCTGGCGCAGGTCGAGGTCCAGCGCCCCCACGCGCCAGCCCATGCGCACAAGCGCGGTTGCCACATGCATGGAGGTGGTCGATTTTCCCGATCCGCCCTTTTCATTGCCAGTCACGATGATATGCGCCAACTTCGCCGTCCTCACGTCATCTTGTGGGTGATGTCTCTGCCGTGACTATAGGCAGTAAGGTGCTGCGGGGAAAGCGGTCACGCGCAGGAGAGCTGCCAAGCGCGAAGAGGCGCGGGCAACTGATGTGCGCTTACATCATCCCGCCCGTCTTTCCGGCCAGGACCGCTTGCCGAAATGCAAAAGGGCGCGCCGATGGCACGCCCTTCGTAAATACCGCAAGGGGGATTAGAAGCCCAGACCCGCGTATTTGTTCTTGAACTTCGACACGCGACCACCGGTGTCCATCAGGCGCGAGCTTGCACCGGTCCATGCCGGGTGCGAGGTCGGGTCGATATCGAGGGTCATGGTGTCGCCCTCTTTGCCCCAGGTCGTGCGGGTCTCGTAGGAGGTACCATCGGTCATCTTGATGGTGATGGTGTGGTAGTCGGGATGGATTTCCGCTTTCATCGAACCGCTCCTCAGGCTTTTTTGGGTTTGTAGTTGGTGTCTTCGGCGATACGGGCCGATTTACCGCGACGCGAACGCAGGTAGTACAGTTTCGCACGGCGCACACGACCACGACGGACGACTTCGATCGAGTCGATGTTGGTCGAGTAGAGCGGGAACACACGTTCCACGCCTTCGCCGAAGGAGATCTTGCGGACGGTGAACGACGCAGCCAGCGTTTCGCCGCCTTTGCGAGCGATGCAGACGCCTTCATACATCTGGACGCGCGAACGGGTGCCTTCGGTCACTTTGTAGCCAACGCGAACGGTGTCGCCGGCTTTGAAATCCGGAATGTCTTTGCCGAGGCCGGCGATTTGTTCCGCCTCGAGTTGAGCGATCAGGTTCATCGCATATCCTTTCATATACTCACGGTGTGTCCGTGAAGGTGGTTTCACGCCTCAGAGCTCCGGGTCTTCGCGGGTCCGCCTTCATGCGCCCACCGGAGGATACAGGACATCCTTTATGTACAGATCCGGATGCAGCTTTAGGGCGGTGAAGCCTTCGCCGCGCGGCAAACGAAAAAGGTCCGGTCACCGATTCCGGCACGGACCTGTGCGCTATAGGGCCAAATGCCGTCCCGATCAAGCGCGGAATAGCCTGTGTGGTAAAGCAAATGCGCCCTAATCGGCGTTTTCGACCAGTGTCACCAGATCACGATCGGGGCGCCAGTGGCAGGCTTTCCAGCCGGCCCGCCGCGCGGCGGTAACATTGGCGCGGGTATCATCGACCAGTAGCAGCCCGTCAAGCGGGCAGCCAACCTGCTGTGCCGCGAGGGAAAAGAACCCTGCTTCAGGTTTGCGCAGGCCCAGAGCGGCAGAATACACCATGCCGTCGACATGGTCTGCCAGGCCCTTGTCCTGCATCAGATAGCGTGCGCGGTGGTGCTCCTGGTTTGTGGCCAGATAGATCCGGCAGCCCCTGCGACGCAACGTGTCGCAGGCTGCCAGCACGACCTGATCCAGATATGTATCATGCGAAAACCAGTATTCCATGAAAGCGCGTGCATCAGGGCTGCGGGTCAGATGCGGTAGAACGGCCTCCAGCACCTCGTGCAAATCGGCCCGTCCCGTCACTATATCTTCCCAGTGCTGGCGGAACAGAAGCGCTTTGAGCCGATCGGGATGGATGCCCATATCCTGCGCCAACCCGTCGGTCCAAGCGCCGCCTTTGCGATGCGTCACGATGACCCCATCGACATCCAGCATCAGGCAGCGCATGGCTTAGTCCTTCCGATCAGCCTTCTTGCGTTTGGGCGCCTTGCGGGGCGTGTTGGCCAGATGGGCCTCCCACATATCGGGACGGCGCTCGGCGGTGATCTTCTCGCTCATCTCGCGGCGCCACGTCTCGATATGGCCGTGATGGCCCGACATCAGCACATCTGGGATGGCGCGGCCTTCCCATTCGGCGGGGCGGGTATATTGCGGATGCTCCAGAAGCCCGTTGGAGTGGCTCTCTTCCACAGCCGATTCGGCATTGCCCAAAACGCCCGGTAACAGGCGCACGGTCGCATCGATCATCGCTTGCGCCGGTAATTCGCCCCCCGTCAGAACGAAATCGCCCATCGAGACCTCCTTGATGCCGAAATGCTCCAGCACGCGCTCGTCCACACCTTCAAAGCGACCGCAAAGAATGGTCATCCCGTCGGCCGCCGCAAAGCGCCGCGCCATGGCCTGATCAAACCGCTTGCCGCGCGGCGACATATAGACCACGGGCCAGTCGGCCTTCGGGTCCACCCCACGCGCGGCCTCCTTGAGGGCGGCACCTACCACATCGGGGCGCAGCACCATGCCCGCGCCGCCACCTGCGGGCGTGTCGTCGACATTACGGTGCTTACCCACGCCAAAGCGGCGCAGATCGATCGTATCAAGCCCCCATAGCCCCTGATCACGGGCCTTTCCGGTCAGCGATAGCCCCAGAACGCCCGGAAAAGCATCGGGGAAGAGCGTCACGATCTTGGCTTTCCACGCCCGCGCCAACTGCACCGGCTCGTCCATCAGGGACCGGATCTGGTGGCTCGCGCTGATCGACACCCGCCCATGCGAGCGGGTCGCGCGGGGCGGCGTATTCTCGGCCTGCGCATCAACGCCCATCAGGTTGCCAAGGCGCATCACGCCTTTTTTCGGGGTCTCTTCGGGAATATCACTCATTGTCTCAGACGTCTTCGGGCGGATCAGCCACGATACGGCCTGCGGTCAGGTCAACCGTGGGCACGACGGCCATGGTGAAGGGCAGGAGAAGCGGCTGGCTTTCGCCTGCGGTGGTGATCTCGAGGAAATCACCCGCGCCATAGTTCTGCACCGCCCGCACCGATCCGAGCACCGCGCCGCCGGTATCCACGACGGTCAGCCCGATCAGATCGGCATGGTAGAATTCGTCATCGGGAAGATGGGGCAGCATGTCGCGGTCCACCCAGAGCGAGACGCCCTTCAGCGCATCGGCCTCTTCCTTGGTCTCGACACCGCTCAGATAGGCGCCGATGCCGCCCTTGATCGCGCGCAGATCGGTAAGATCGAAGGCGCGTTTGCCATCCTCGGTATAAAGTGGCGCGTAATCGGCAATGGCCAGCGGGTCGGCGCAGAAGCTCTTCAGCCGCACCTCGCCCTTGACGCCGAAAGCCCCTGCAATTGCGCCCACACAGGTCCGTTCCGTCATTGCCTCATCTCCGTTCCAATCGGGCCAGCCCCTCGCGGGCCTCCCAGCCGAGCTGTTCCAGCTCGGGCGTAGGCTGCGCCTGTTCAGGCCAGCCGATACATAGATAACCGATCAATTTCCAGCTGTCAGGCACATCGAGCGATTTCGCCAGTGCCTCGGGGTCCAGAATCGAGACCCAGCCCATGCCCACACCCTCGGCACGCAGGGCAAGCCACATCATGGTCATGGCCGCAACCACCGAATAGGCGCGCATCTCCGGCATCGAACGGGCTCCCAGACGGGCGCCTTTGGTCGTGGCATCATCGCAGAACACCGCCAGCTGCACCGGCGCCTTCTGCATGCCCGAAAGCTTCAGCCCCGCGTAGAGCGTGGCGCGGTCGATATCGCCACCCGCGCGATAAGCGGCCAGTGCCTCGGCATTGGCGCTCTGGAAATTGGAAAGCGCCGCAGCACGGGCCGCGGCGCTTTCGACATTGACCACGCGCCACGGTTCGGACAGGCCGACCGAGGGCGCGAGGGCGAAAGCGTCCAGACCCCGTGCAAGGATATCGTCCGGCACCGGATCGGTGCGGAAGCGGCGCACATCGCGCCGCCACGCCATCAACCGGTGCAGATCCTCGCGGAACTCGGGGCTGAACGCGTCCAAGATCAGGCCTCGGATGCCTCTGCAGCAGCAGCGGCTTTCTCGGCTTTTTCTTTTGCACGCTCTTGGGCTTTCTTGCCCGGCTCTGCTTTCTTCATGTTCTTACGCTCGGTTTTGGCAACAACGCCGGCGTTTTCGAGGAAGCGGGCAACGCGGTCGGTTGGCTGCGCGCCTTTGCTCAGCCAGTACTGAACGCGCTCCATGTCCATTTTCACGCGCTCTTCGCTGTCTTTTGCCAGCAGCGGGTTGTAGGTGCCGAGCTTCTCGAGGAAGCGGCCGTCACGCGGCATGCGCGAGTCGGAAGCAACGATTGCGTAGAAGGGGCGCTTTTTGGAACCACCGCGTGCGAGACGGATTTTCATAGCCATGGGTTGATCTCCTTTGAATGGCTGGTATCGGACCTGTTTCGGGGTCCGTTACTTTTGGAACTGCTCGTGATGCCGGATGACTTCCGAGATCACGAAATTCAGGAATTTCTTTGCGAATTCCGGGTCGAGACCGCTGTCGTCGGCCAGTTTTTCCAGACGTGCGATCTGGGTCTTCTCCCGGTCGGGATCCGAGGGAGGAAGGTCGTGTTCCGCTTTGAGCTTGCCGACCGCCTGGGTCTGGGCAAAGCGCTCGGCGAGCGTATAGATCATCACCGCATCCAGACGGTCGATACTGTCGCGATGCTCTTTCAGAAGCTCCGCGGCGCGGGCGGTTGCATCACTCATGCAAGGTCCTCCGGCTTGGGATGGCGGTAAACGAGGCAGGTCTTGCCTGCGGGGCCTTGGGCGGTCGCATCAATCGTGCAGCCAAGCCGTTCGGCCAGGGTGATCGAGCGGGCATTGGCGGGGGCGATATAGCTCACCACGCTGTTCCAGCCCAGATCGGTATAAAGATGGCGACGCACTATCTGCGCGGCCTCGGCGGCAAACCCTTTGCCCTCATGGGCATTGTCCCAGATCTGCCACAAGATCTCGGGTTCGGGCCAGCCATGCGGTTGCCACGGGCCCACGAGCCCCAGCCCACGATCGCTTGCGTGGGTGGTTAGCACGAACGGGCCCCAGCCCTTCATGACCCAATGGCCGATCACGGCAGCCCATGCGCGCCAGACAAGCCCTTCGTCGAAGCTCTCCGAGACGCGGATGAAGCTCGGACGGTCCGTTTTGTGGAAGGCCAGCCAATGGGCGTAATCATGGGCGGCGGGCGCGCGCAGCACGAGGCGCGCGCTATGCAGCACGGGGGTGGGGGACAGCGCGATCATGCCTGACCTCCCATCGGATGGCGGTAAACCAGCTGCCCCGGCACGGCAGGCAGCGCATCACGGTCAAGCGTGGCGCCGATCCGCTCGGCCAGCGCGACCGAACGGGCATTGCCCGGCGTGATATAGCTCACCAGAGGGCGTTTCCAGTGCAGCTCGAGCGCCGCGAAATCGCGCATCTTGCGCGCGGCTTCGGTCATATAGCCCTGACCTTCGAAGCCCGTGAACGCGATCCAGCCCAGTTCACGCTCGGGAAAATGCGGCAGATCGTTCAGCGCCACCTGACCCACGACCTGACGGTCGGATTTGCGCACCACGGCTAGCGCGCCGCAGCCCTTGAGCGCCCATTGCGCCACATCGGAAGCAAAATGGAACCACGCCGCCTTCACATCATGAGGCCCGCCCATATAGGCCGCCCGCGCAGATTTCATCACCTCCGCAAAAGCGGGGAAATCCGACATGTCATGCGGACGTAGCGTCAGGCGCTCTGTATGAAGGACGGGCGCGACCATTATTTCTTCTTACCAAAGCCTCCGAGGCCACCGAGGCCG
Source organism: Thioclava kandeliae (assembly GCF_040297545.1). NCBI lineage: Bacteria > Pseudomonadati > Pseudomonadota > Alphaproteobacteria > Rhodobacterales > Paracoccaceae > Thioclava > Thioclava kandeliae. The sequence continues at coordinate 249,669 of NZ_JAYWLC010000005.1, read as the reverse complement.
CCCATGCCACCCAGACCGGGCATGTTCTTGGGCAGGGACTGGCCCAGCATCTTGGTGGCTTCTTCCATCTTGGCGGGATCCATCTCGCCCGCCGCCGGCAGACCGCCGAATTTGCCGGTCATCGCGGCCATCGCGCGTTTCAGGGCGCCGCCCTTCATCTTGCCGAGCTTCTTCATGGTGTCGCCCATCTGGCGCTGCATCTTCAGAAGCTTGTTCAGCTCGGCCACATCCATGCCGGCACCCTTGGCGATACGTTCCTTGCGCGAGGCTTTCAGCATCTCGGGCTTGGCGCGCTCTTCCTTGGTCATCGACTGGATCAGCGCGATCTGGCGACGGATCATCTTGTCGTCGAAGCCGGCGGATTCGGCCTGCTTGGCGATCTTGCCCATGCCCGGCATCATCGACATCACGCCCTGCATGCCGCCCATTTTCTGCATCTGCTCGAGCTGGGACTTGAGGTCGTTCATGTTGAAGAGGCCCTTCTGGAACCGCTTCATCATACGCTCGGCGGCCTCTTTCTCGAAGACCTCCTGCGCTTTTTCCACGAGGGCGACGATATCGCCCATGCCAAGGATACGGCCCGCCACACGCTCGGCCTCGAAAGTCTCGAGCGCTTCCATCTTCTCGCCCAGACCGACGAAGCGGATCGGCTTGCCGGTGGTCGCGCGCATCGACAGCGCCGCACCGCCGCGGCCATCGCCGTCCATACGGGTTAGGACCACGCCGGAGATGCCGACTTTTTCCTCGAATTCCTGCGCGACCTCGACGGCAACCTGACCGGTCAGCCCGTCGACCACCAGAAGCGTCTCGCGCGGGCTGGCGATGTCACGGACCTGCTGGACCTCGGACATCAGCACCTGATCGATATGCAGACGGCCCGCGGTATCGAGGATATAGACGTCATAGCCGCCCAGCATCGCCTGCTGCTTGGCACGTTTGGCAATCTGCACGGCAGATTCGCCCTGCACGATAGGCAGGGTATCGACGCCGATCTGGTTGCCCAGAATCGCCAGCTGTTCCATGGCCGCGGGGCGATAGATATCGAGCGAGGCCATCAGCACGCGTTTCTTCTCGCGCTCCTTCAGGCGGCGGGCGAGCTTGGCGGTGGTGGTGGTCTTGCCCGAGCCCTGCAGACCGACCATCAGGATCGGCGCAGGCGGGTTGTCGATCTTCAGCGCACCAGCTTCATCATCACCCGCAAGCATCGCGATCAGCTCGTCATGGACGATCTTCACGACCTGCTGGCCGGGGGTGATGGATTTGGTCACGGCCGCGCCGGTCGCCTTGGCCTCTACGGCCTTCACGAAGGAACGCACCACCGGCAGTGACACGTCGGCCTCGAGCAGGGCAGTGCGCACTTCACGCAGCGCGGTCTTCACGTCATCAGCGGACAATGCCCCCTGCTTGGTCAGCCGGTCGAACACACCGCCAAGGCGATCTGAAAGGCTCTCGAACATGGCTCCCTCCTTGCATAAGGGCATCAGACAAACGACAAGCGCACCAGTGGGCGCAACGCGCTGACTGGTGGCGATCCCCGCCGTGTGCGGGGACCGGAGGGCTAGTCCTCCGGGGAATCTTGGGTGACTTAGTCAAAAAAGGGTGCGGAGTCAACCGCGCAAGGCAGATTAGCGACCCTCAGGGCCCTCATAGTGGCGTTCGACCTGTGCGACCCTGAGCGTGTAATGGTCATACCAGCGGGCTTTGCCAAGCTTCTGTGCCATCAGATGGGTGGAAATCTGTTTCCAGCCCAACACCGCCTGCGCGTCGCGCCAGTAGCTGACAGTGATGCCATAGCCGCGGCTGTCACGCAGCGACTCGGCCCCGATATAGCCGGGCTGTTTGCTGGCCAGATCCGCCAGAAGCTCGGCCATTTCATGATAGCCCGCGGTTTCCGCCCCCAGTTGCGAGGAAAAGATCACCGCGTGATAGGGCGGGTCGGGCATCGGCGCAAAGGTCGACATGGGCGGTCCTTATGAAAAAGGCCCGCAGCGCGAAGCTACGGGCCTGTGATGCACGCTATGCGCGATGGTCTCAGGCGGCAAGGCCTTTGATCTGCTCTTCGGCTTTCGCGAGTGCTTCGGCTTCGCCCATGGCAACGCCCTCGGCGGAGATGAAGGTGACATCGGTCAGGCCGATGAAGGCCAGAACCTGCTTGAGATAGCTCGATGCAAGATCATAACCCGAGCCTTGCGGCACGCCGCCCGAGGCATAGGCCACGAAAACGCGTTTGGGGTTCACCAGACCTTCGGGGCCGGCTTCGGTGTAGCGGAAGGTTTCACCAACGCGGCAGATCATGTCGACCCATGCTTTCAGCGGGCCGGTGACGCCGAAGTTGTAGAGCGGCATGCCGATGACGATCTCGTCGGCGGCCTTGATCTCGGCGATCAGCTCGTCGGAGACTTTCAGCAGCTCTTTTTGCTCGGCCGTGCGGTTTTCGGCGGGGGTATAGGCCGCGCCGAGCCATGCGCCGTCGATCAGCGAAAGGGTGCTGGTGTCACGGGTGACGACATCGCCACCGAGTTTTTCGCAGATCATACCAGTCAGTTTGCGGGTGACGGAGGCGTCGCCCTTGATCGAGCTGTCGATGCGCAGAATGGACATTGGGATCTCCATAAAAGGAAAAGGGGAGGAATTTTTAGTCTGACGCAGGATTGCCCCTTGCCACCTCGAACTCAACTGGCATGATCGCACGAAGTTTGTTCGCGGGTGCACAGCATGAGTTTCGATAACTGGGATGAAATCAGAACGGCCTATCAGGTCGCGCGCGTGGGGACGGTGTCGGGGGCCGCAGAAGTGCTTGGTGTGCACCATGCTACGGTGATTCGCCATGTCGATGCGCTGGAGCACCGGCTGGGCACGAAGCTGTTCCAGCGCCATCCGCGCGGCTATACGCCCACCGAGGCCGGTCACCAGCTTCTGGCAGTAGGGCAGGCCACAGAAGACCAGTTCAGCCAGCTGGCCGCACGGATTGCGGGGGCGGGCGAGGAGGTCTCGGGCGAGTTGATCGTGACTTCGGTGCCCACGATTTCCACCCTGATTCTCCCCGCGCTCGAGCAGATGCTGGTGGATCATCCCAAATTGCAGCTGCGCTATCTGACCGACCAGCGCGTCTTCCGTCTGGAATATGGCGAGGCGCATGTGGCCATCCGTGCGGGCAACCGCCCGACCGAGCCCGATAACGTTGTCCAGCAGCTCTGCGCCAACCGCACGGGGCTCTATGCGGGCAAGAGCTATATCGAGCGTTTCGGAATGCCGACCGAGGATACGCTTGATCAGCACCGTTTCATCGGCCCTGAACAGCGCGACAGCCGTGCGCCTTTCTGGCGCTGGATGTCGAATGCGGTGCCCGATGAATGTGTGGTGTTCCGTGCCAATGACCACGAGAGCCAGTTGGCTGCGGTGCGTCAGGGGCTTGGTCTGGGCTTTGTGCCCTATAACGAGGGCTGCTCCGATAGCCGGATGGTCGAGGTTCTGCCGCCGCGCCCCGAATGGGAATCGGCTCTGTGGCTGGTAACCCATGTCGATTTGCACCGCACGGCGAAGGTGCAGGCGGTTCTCAAAGTGTTGAAAGATCTGATCGGCAGCCCACGTCCGATGTGACGCCGCTTGACAGGATCTGCCAAGGGAAAAGGCCACGGATCGCTCCGTGGCCTTTCTGCTTTAGCATTTCGCGTCAGTATTCGGCGCGGCGCGGGATCTCGGGCTGGACGACCGGAATGGTCGAGGGCAGCGAGAGCCGCGGCAGCGACAGGGCAGGGCCACTGGGACGGAGATCGCCTTGGGTCTCCTCGCGCGGGGCAGGGGCCTCGCGCTTGGCGGGTTTGCGGCGCATCCATTCCGAGACCCAGGCGATGGCGTAAAGCAGGCCCAGCCCGCCCAGCACCAGAACGCTATCCTGCACGAAGCCGCCCGGATGCACGACCTTGACCGCCTGTGCAAAGATCGCCAGCACGGTCCCGAAGGCAAAGATCTTCAGCCCGTTACGGCCCAGCAGGCGCAACGGCGCAGCCGCCTTCGATGCAGCGATCTGCGGCGCGAGGAACGGCATCGACAGGATATAGGCCAGTGCCAGCACATGCAGCAGACGCGGCAATGACAGGAAGGTCTTGTCGAAGGTCACGAGGAAGAAGGGCACGCCATGGTCCTTCAGACTGCCAAGCGCGGGGCCGAGATTTTGCAGCATCCAGGTGTTGTTGACCCAGATCGCCGAGAATACGAGCCAGAGAGCCGCGGTGATAACCACTGGCTTATGGACACCCAGAAACCGTTTGCCACTCCGCATCGCCGTGCCGGTCAGGATGCCGATACAGAAGATCAGCTGCCACGAGAGCGGATTGAAGAACCAGCCGCCCTCATAGGGGAAGTTGGGGAAGTTCAGGCGGAACATGCCCGCGCTTGCCCAGACCACCAGCGAGATCGCCAGAAGTTTCAACGGCGCAGTTTGCGACAGTCGGATCATGAACGGGGCCGCGATCATCAGCACCGCATACATCGGCAGGATGTTCACATAGCCTAACTGGTGCGTCAGGGAGGCCAGCCCGATGAGCCATTGCAACGGCTGGTCGGCCAATGGACCGAAAGCATTCATCTCCAGCAGCTTGTCACCACCGAAGAACAATGCGCCACCCGCGAAGATCGCGATGACCCAGAACGTGATCACCAGATGTGTCATATAGAGCGTCCACGAGCGGCCCCAGATCTTGCCGAAGCTCTGGCGGTTGAACCCGTCAGCCAGCTTCGGCCCGTAGGCCAGAGCGGCTGCAAGGCCGGACATGAAGACGAAGCCCTCGGCGGCATCGGAATGACCGAAATTGCGCGAGGTGAAATTCTCGTAGATCTGGTGGGGGATGTGATTGACGAAGATCATCGCCAGAGCGATGCCGCGGAAGAAATCCAGCCGCGGATCGCGCGCGGACCGAGTTTCAGGCATGTTGTTGTTCCTCTATGGTCGAGGCCTCCGGTTCAGCCGACCAATTGTTGAGAATCCGGTCATGCAGCTCCATGATCGGGGCGGCATGATATTCTGTAGGGGTGCCGAAGAGATTCCCCTTGGCTGTACGCGAGGTCACAGAGATGACGAAGGGCGCCAGAATCATCGGGATGCCAACAGGCGAAAGCCACCAGAACAGCCCCGGTGCATACATGAAAATCGCGCACATTCCAAGCGCGCCGATGAGCACGATCCACCACGATGCCTTGAGCCCGTCGCGCAGGCCCAGCGTGCCATCGCCACGGTTGTTGGTGGGCCAGCCACCATCCGCACCGAAGATCACTTGCAGCACCGAGCGGGTCGAGAACATCAAGAGGATCGGGGCATTGACCGAGCTGATCAGCAACTCGCAGACGGTGCCGGCAAGCGCGTTGAGCCCGCCCCCGAAACCGCGCGAGGTTCCGTCGGCCCATGAGCGCAGCGCGATCAGCAGTTTCGGTAGCAGCAGAAGGCCGATGATCCCGATGAACAGACCGATCGCTTTCGACGCCTCCGAAGGCGGGAAATAGGGGAAGGGCCAGTTGGGCTCGGGGAAGTAGTTGGGCGGAGCGACAAAGGCCATCGCGCCGACCGATGCAAGGATGAAGGCCAGCCAGAACAACGGCGAGATGTAGGCCATGATCCCTTGCGCGAAGACGAAACGCGACCACATCCGCAGGTCGGGCGCGTTGATGATACGCGTATGCTGGAGGTTGCCCTGACACCAGCGGCGGTCGCGTTTGGCGTGATCTACGATATTCTCGGGGCCTTCCTCGAAAGAGCCATCCAGATCGTCATCCAGACGGACGGTCCAGCCGCCGCGCGCCAGCAGCGCCGCCTCGACGTAGTCGTGGCTCATGACGTGGCCACCGAAAGGCGGCTTGCCGCGCAGGGTCGGCAGGCCGCAGCACTCGGCAAAGGCACGGGTGCGCACCATCGCGTTATGGCCCCAGAACGGACCGGTGCGCCCCTGCATCATCGCAAGGCCACGCGCGAATACGGGCGAGAAGAAGGCGGCGGAAAACTGCATCGCACGCCCGAAATAGGAGCGGGCACGGATGACCTTTGGCAGGGTCTGCAACAGGCCCAGCCGTGGATCGGCTTCCATTCGGCGGGCCATCTGCAGGATAGTTTCGCCTTCCATCAGGCTGTCGGCATCAAGGATCAGAGCGAAGTCATAGGCACCGCCCGAACGGGTGATGAAATCCTCGATATTGCCGGCTTTCTTGCCGGTGTTGTTTTCGCGGCGGCGGTAATAATACCGCCCCATTCCGTTACGTTCCTTGACGAGCTTGGCAAAGAGGAGTTCCTCGCGGCGCGCGGTCAGATCGTTACGGGTGTCGGAGAGAATGGCAAAATGCACTTCGGCCGAAGTGCCTGCCTTTGTCTGGGCGTCCTGCAGGGAGGCATCCATCGCGGCGAGGCGGGTAAAGGTATAGAGCGGGTCCTCGTTATAGACCGGCATCAGCACGACCGTGCGCCCCTTGATCGGGGCGCTCGGGTCATATTCGGGCGCTTTGGCGCGGGTGGTCAGCCCGATCAGGGCCTGAACGGCCCCCCAAGCCAGCCAGAGCGTGGAAATCAGGATAAGAACGGCACGAACGACGTCAAACGCGTCCAGACCGTCGGCCGAGCCAAACTGGAGGAACAGAACGAAGGCACCGCCGCCCGCCACGAGGCTCAGTGCAATGGCAATGCTGCGCAAAGCCCAGAGGAACAGGCGTCCGACGGTCATCTCGATTTCCTATATCCAGCGATCAGCTACGATGCGCACGCATCGGCTGCGGCAGAAGGGCCAGCAGCGCCTGCCAGATGCCCGCGCCTTCGCGCTCGAGCACCTGCACCGGCATTGCCATCGGCGCATCGGGTAGGGCGCAGGGGCCCATGATGAGGTCCTGCGGTTCAGTCGTCACGGCGTCCACCGCCGCGGGGGAGGTATTTACGGTCATGCTTTGATCCATTGGTAGGCCCATGTTTCAGATTGCTTGGAACCATAACCCTCAAGGTAGGCGGTAAGTTCCACTGTGGAGCCTTCTTCGGCTTCTACATCCATCACGAGGCGCCAAATGTCATGGCCAGGGATCTTGGAGAAGCTCTGGTTGGTGATAGACCCTCCGCTGATCGTGTTGACGACTTTCAGGTCCTCAACCTTCTCGGACGGAAGATTCGCGATACGCCCGCCTGTGAAGTCCACTACGAACTTCCGGGTCTTATCGTTGCTGCCCGCAACCCCGCCGGCACCGGCGAAGGTTTCCTTTACATGTGCGATGTCCTCGTTCGGATCAAGGGGCAGATCGCCCCAGCTGAGCCGATAGGAGAATTCCCGCTCCTGTCCCGCTTTGGCGCCATCCTTGGGCACCCAGAACGCGACGATATTGTCATTGGCCTCCGCCTCCGACGGGATCTCCACCAGACGGACCATGCCATCACCCCAATCGCTTGTGGGCTCGACCTTCAGGGAGGGGCGACGCTCGTAGCGGGCCCAAGCATCCTGATACTGTTCGAACTCGCGGTCGCGCTGGTAGAGGCCGAAGCTTTTCGGCGCGGTCTCGCTGAAATAGCTCGAGGCAAGCCGGTCGGGATTGGCCAGCGGACGCCAGACGCGCTCGCCATTGGCTTTCACGATCATCAGCCCGTCGCTGTCATGCACCTGCGGACGGAAATCGTCGAACCGGTCGCGCGAACGGTCGGCATAGAGGAACATCGAGGTCAGCGGGGCCACACCGAGCTGCTGCACATCCTTGCGCAGGAACAGCCGCGCGGTGACCTCCATCACGGTCGCATCGCCGGGCGTGATCACGAAACGGTAGGCACCGGTCAGCGAGGCGCTGTCCATCGCGGCGTAGACGGTCACGGTCCGCGCGTTTTCGGCAGGGCGTTCCACCCAGAAGCGGCGGAAGCGCGGGAATTCCTCTGCGACCGACAGGCCGGTATTGACGGCGAGGCCGCGGGCCGACAGGCCGTATTGCGAATTGCGCCCGAGCGCGCGGAAATAGGAGGCGCCCTGGAAGGCCACCAGCTCATCGAGCACATCGGGACGGTTGAGCGGATAATGCAGCCGGAAGCCAGCAACCCCGGGGAGTGGAGCATGTTCAGGCACGATCTCGCGGGCTTTACGCTCGTAGATGAAATCATCCGTCGAGAAGGTCATTGCCTGCGCCTGACCGTCCTTGATCTCGTAGATCAGCACCGGCTCGCGGAAGAGCCAGCCCATATGGAAGGCCTGAAGCGTGAATTGCGGGTGGTCGCCATCGGCAAAACGCGCGTGCTCCGGATTGAAGCGGATCATGCGATAAGCGTCATAGTCCAGTTCCGAGAGGAACCCGTCCACCTTTTGGGGGGCTACGGCATCCTGCTTGGCCGCCTCGCGCATCTCGATGGTCAGACTGTCGAAGCTGAAGGGCTTGGTCTCGGCGGCGGGGGGCAGTTCGGGCTGCGGGGCCTGCGTCTCTGCGGGGGCCTGCGTGGCCTCCTGCGCCCAGAGCGGACGACCGGCCAATACCCCACCCAGCATCGTGCCAGCGGCAAGATGGGCCATCACCTGACGGCGGTTCGGAGAACGATGTGCGGGCTTGCCGGTTTTAATCATGTATTATCCAGTAATCTCAGGAAGTTCCCTAGGATGCGAACCTCTTACGCCGAGGCATACTCTTGAACCAATATGATGTGCAATAGAGGTTGATATTCAATGTGCAGAACAGCAAAGCACTGTGCTTTGTTCCGCATAATTGCGCTTGTTTCTGTAGGGGTATGGCGAAAACCCGCCCAAAACTCGGGCGAAACCGAGGGGTTTTCTTGTTAACCACGTCATAAAGGTTAATTTCTGTCGGTTTCTGCGAATGACACCCTCGTGAGAGGCCCGTGTTCGATTCGCCCCGCTTGCCCTTGACATGAGGGGGTGGAATTCGCAGTTAAAGGTAACCTGATCAGTCACGTTGCCGGTCGTTCCACGCGCAGGCAGGCCGTGCGCGAAGCCTTGAACGGACCGGAGAGCAATGTCACCAGCCTTAATTGCCGTCTTGCCATTTCTGGGGGCGCTGCTTCCCGGCGTCTTGATCCGCACCGGAAGAAATACCACAGCGATATCGGTTGCAATCTGCTCCGGCCTTGCGCTTCTGGGGCTGCTTTTGCATTTGCCGGAGGTCATGGCGGGCGAGGTGGTCCGCACGAAGATCGACTGGATGCCGTGGCTCGGCCTCAATGTCGAATTCATGATCGACGGGCTGGGAATGCTTTTTGCCACGCTGATCCTCGGGATCGGGCTGCTGGTGATCCTTTACGCACGCTATTATCTGTCCTCGAAAGATCCGGCGGGCCAGTTCTACACCTATCTGATGCTCTTTCAGGGCGCGATGGTGGGTATCGTTCTGTCCGACAACATCCTGCTTCTGTTGATCTTCTGGGAACTGACCTCGCTGTCCTCCTTCCTGCTGATCGGCTATTGGAAGCACCTCCCCGAAGGGCGTCAGGGCGCGCGTATGGCGCTGACCGTCACGGGGGCAGGCGGGCTTGCAATGATCGCGGGGATGATGCTGCTGGGCCATATCGCGGGCAGTTACACGATCTCGGATATCCTTTCGGCGAAAGACGCGATCCAGTCCTCCGATCTCTATCTTCCGGCGCTGATCCTGATCCTTTTGGGGGCGTTCACGAAATCGGCGCAGTTCCCGTTCCATTTCTGGTTGCCGCATGCGATGGCTGCGCCCACGCCGGTGTCGTCCTACCTGCACTCGGCCACGATGGTGAAAGCCGGTCTCTTCCTGATGGCGCGGCTCTGGCCGGTGCTCTCGGGGACGCCGGAATGGTTCTACATTGTGGTGACGGTCGGGCTGGTCACAATGCTGATTGCCGCCAAGATCGCGATCTTCAAGGATGATATGAAGGGGCTTCTGGCCTATTCGACCATCTCGCATCTGGGGTTAATCACCTTCTGCTTCGGGCTTGGCACGCAGGCGGGTGTGATCGCCGGTGTCTTCCACATCATTAACCACGCGACCTTCAAGGCCGCGCTCTTCATGACGGCGGGTATCGTCGACCACGAGGCCCATACCCGCGATCTCAAGCGCCTTGGTGGCTTGCGCAAGCTGATGCCGGTGACCTTCACCATCGGCACCATCGCGACGCTCTCGATGGCGGGCATCCCGTTATTCAACGGCTTCCTGTCGAAGGAGCTGATGCTCTACGAGGCGGCCAAGACCCCGTGGCTGGGCAATGAGTGGCTGATCCCCGTGCTGGCCACCATCGCGGCGCTCCTGTCGGCGGCCTATTCCTTCCGCTTCATCTGGCACGGCTTCATGGGTCCGGTGCGCGACGACTATCCGCATAAACCCCATGACCCGGGCTTCGGCATGTGGGCAAGCCCTGCTTTCCTCGCCTGCCTTGTGCTGCTGATCGGCTGCTTCCCCTTCCTGATGGATCCGTTCGTGGCGATGGTCTCGGAGGCCGTGATCGGCGCCCCGCTCGACGAGCATCTGCATCTGGCGATCTGGCACGGGGTGAACGCGGCGCTGATCATGTCGGTCATCGCGGTGATCGGCGGCATCATCGTGCTATCGGCCTTCAAACCGCTGCGGGCGATCTGGGACGCGGTTCCGCGCCCCGATGCCAAGGCGATGTTCGACTGGGGCATGGTGCGCTGTGCCTGCGCTGCGCGGATTTTCACCTCGGGCCTGCATAACGGCTCGATGGCGCGCTATCTGCTGATCTTCTCGGCGGCGGCGCTGGCGATCGGCTTCTGGGCATGGACCACAGGCAGCCAAGGGCCGCAGACCCGCGAGATGCTGCCCGTCAGCCCCGTGGCGCTTGTCGGTTGGATCATGCTGGTCACCGCGACCATCTGTGTCGCGGCCTTCCACCGCAACCGCTTCCTCGCGCTCGTTCTGGTGGGGATCGTGGGACTGATCGTGTCGATCTGCTTCATCTATCTCTCGGCACCCGATCTGGCGCTGACCCAGATCTCGGTCGAGGTGGTCACCGCCGTGCTGATGCTCTTGGCGCTCAATTTCCTGCCCAAGGTCACAGCGGCCGAAACCAGCAATCTCAAGCGCCATTTCGACAAGATCTTCTCGGTGGTCGTGGGGCTTGGCACAGGCTCGCTGATCTATGCGCTGATGATGCGCGATTTCGCCTTCCCCTCGATGTCGGAATACCATCTGGCCAATAGCTACAATCTTGCGGGCGGCGATAATGTGGTGAACGTGATCCTCGTCGATTTCCGTGGCTATGATACCTATGGCGAGGTCACCGTGTTGGGGATCGCGGCGCTGGTGATCTTTGCGTTGACCGAGGCGCTCCTGAACGGCACCGGCTCGCGCAAGCTGATCGCATGGCGTCCCGATATGCTGCGCGCAGGCGACAAGCACCCGATGATGATGCTGATCGCTACCCGCGTGATGATGCCCATCGCGCTGGTCTTCGGCCTGTTCATCTTCCTGCGCGGGCATAACCTGCCGGGCGGGGGCTTTATCGCCGGTCTGATCGTCGCGATCGCGCTGGTGATGCAATATATCTCCTCGGGCTTTGCATGGACGCAGGCGCGGCAGAAGATCTATTACCACCAGCTGATCGGGCTGGGCGTGCTGGCCGCAGGGATCACCGGCGTGGGCGCATGGTTCAACGGGATGCCCTTCCTGACCTCCGATTTCGGCTATTTCAAACTGCCGTTCCTCGACAAGTTCGAGCTGGCGACCGCTATGGGCTTCGACCTCGGCGTGTTCTTGGGCGTGGTGGGCTCGGTGCTTCTGGCCCTTGGCGGGCTCTCGCGTCTGGCGCGGCGTGCCGCCCTGCCGACCGAGGAACGTGCGGCCCATATCCTGGCCGAACGCCCCGAGGCACGCACCGTGGCCGAGGTCGGTATCGAGAACTTCCCTGAAGGATCGGTCGTGCCGCGGCGCTGGCTGGAACGGCGCGAGGATGGCAGTTTCGAGGAGCGTCACCTGATGGAGCGCGCGACCGATAGGCCTAATCAAAACGGGCCCAACAAGAATGAGGGAGACCACTGATGGAAGCCTTGGTTGCAAGCGCAATCGGCGTGATGACGGCGGCGGGGATCTACCTGATCCTGCGGCTCAGGGTCTTTCCGGTGGTTCTGGGCATGACGATGCTGTCTTATGCCGTGAACGTCTTCCTCTTTGCGACGGGGCGTCTGGCGGTGAATATGCCGCCGATCCTGCAGGAGGGCGTCTCGACCTATACCGACCCGATTCCGCAGGCCCTCGTGCTGACCGCTATCGTGATCAGCTTCGGGATGACCTCGGTGACGGTGATGCTGGCGCTTGGCGCCTTCATCGAGGCGGGCGATGACTATATCGACCTCGATGACGATAAGGAAAAACAAGACTGATGCTGGGCTTCTTTGATCAACTCGTTATCGCGCCCGTGGTGCTGCCGGCCTTTCTGGCGCCCCTGATCGTCTTGTGGATGCGGTTCGACCGCACAGCCCAGCGGGTGTTCTCCATCGTGGGGATGCTGGCGCTGGTCGCGATCTCCCTCACGCTGATGGTGCGCGCTTCCTCGGGCGTGCCGGAGGTCTACCGCCTTGGCGCATGGGAGGCCCCATTCGGGATCGTCCTCGTGCTCGACCAGCTCTCGGCGCTGATGCTGGTGCTGACCTCGGTGCTGGGGCTGGCGATCGCGCTCTATGCCATCGGCTCGGGCTGGGACAAGCGCGGCTGGCACTTCCATTCGCTGCTCCAGTTCCAGATGATGGGCATCAACGGTGCCTTCCTGACAGGCGATGCCTTCAACCTTTTCGTCTTCTTCGAAGTGCTCTTGATTGCCTCCTACGGGTTGATGATCCACGCGGGCGGGCGTGACCGGCTGAAGGCCGGCGTGCAATATGTGGTCTATAATCTCGCCGGTTCTACGCTGTTCCTGTTCGCGCTAGGGACGATCTATGCCACGACCGGCACGTTGAACATGGCAGATCTGGCGCAGAAAGTGGCCCAGATGCCCGCAGGCGAGGCCGCGTTGCTGCGCGTGGGCGCGGCACTGATGATCCTCGTCTTCGCTGTCAAGGGCGCTATCGTCCCCTTCCAATTCTGGCTTCCCGGCACCTATTCCAATGCCCCGGGTCCAGTGGCTGCGCTCTTCGCGATCATGACCAAGGTCGGGATCTATGCGATCATCCGGATCTATACGCTGGTCTTCACCCCCGAAAGTGCGGTGGGTTCGCTGGCCCATGACGTGCTGCTGCCTGCGGCGGCGCTGACGCTGATCATCGGGATGGTGGGCATTTTCGGCGCGCGCGATCTGGGGCGCCTCGTGGCCTTCTCGGTGATCGGCTCTGTCGGCACCATGCTGTTGGCCTTCGCGCAATTCACGCCAGAGGGCACGGCGGCAGGGCTCTACTATATGGTCCATTCGACGCTGGTGGCGGCGGCGCTGTTCCTTGTGGCCGATATGGTCAGGGAACGCCGCGCCATCGGCCTGAAGTTGATCCCGCAGCCGGTGATCGCGCAGAACGGTCTGCTGGCCGCGATGTTCTTCATGGCCGCGATCGGGATGGCCGGTATGCCGCCGCTTTCGGGCTTCCTCGGCAAGCTGATGATCCTGCATGCGACCTTCGAGCAATGGTGGATTTGGGCCGCGATCCTGATCACCTCGCTGATCGCCATCGTGGGCTTCTCGCGGGCGGGTTCGACCGTGTTCTGGAAATGCTATGCGACCCCGGACAGCAAGGACGAGACCCCGCCGCGTCTGGGCGTCGAGGATGCCAGCTCGCCCGCATTGGCTTTTGTGGCCACGGGGGGGCTGCTGGCGGGGCTGGTTGCGTGGACTGTCTTCGCGGGGCCTGCCACGACCTATGTTCAGGGCATGTCCTCGCAGCTCTATAATAGCGAAAACTATATCTCCGCAGTGATGGACGGGGCCTATCAGCGCGCCGAAGAGGCGGCGGAGGCCGGTGCCCATCCGCATGGCGATGACCATGATGTGCAAGACAGTGCCCATGAGCCCGATCACACCGTGATCGACGGCCATTGAGGAGGGGTAGACTATGATTAGACGCATCCTTCCGCATCCGCATCTGACCGTTCTTCTGACGGTGGTGTGGCTCCTGCTGGCCAATGCCTATACGCTCAACTCGCTGGTCTTCGGCATTATCGTCGGGATCGTGATCCCCTGGGTCACCGCGCCCTACTGGCCCGACCGGCCCGTCGTGCGCAATATTCCGAAGATGATCGAATATGCGCTGATCGTGCTATGGGATATCGTGGTCTCGAATATCTCGGTCGCCAAGATCATCCTGTTCAAGCGCAATGCCGATCTGAAGCCGGTCTGGATCTCGATCCCGCTCGACCTTCACACGCCAGAGGCGATCACCGTTTTCGCCGGCACGATCACCATGACACCGGGCACGGTTGCGGCGGAGCTGTCGGCCGATGGTCATTCGCTTCTTGTCCATTGCCTGCATGAAACCGACCCAGAGGGCGCACGCGACGGTATGAAATCCCGCTATGAGGCCCGCCTGAAGGAGATCTTCGAATGATCACCTATGCTCTGATCTTCGCCATCGGCTGCTATGCGCTGGCGCTTCTGTTCAACCTCTATCGCGTGGTGAAATCGCCGGGCGTGACAGACCGTATTCTGGCGCTCGATACGATGGCGGTGAATGCAATCGGACTGTTTGTCTGTTTCGGGATCTGGGAAGGCACCGCGATCTTCTTCGAAGCCTCTATCCTTTATGCCATGGTGGGCTTCGTCTCGACGGTGGCCTATGCCAAATTCCTTCTCCGCGGCGATCTGATCGAGTGAGGTAAGATATGGAACTGTTTTGGGAAATTCTTGTCTCGGCGCTTCTGGTCATCGGTGGCTTCTTCGGGCTTGTGGGCTCGTTCGGGCTGGTGAAACTGCCCGATGCCATGACGCGGCTCCATGCGCCCACGATGACGGCGACGCTCGGGGTGGGGGCCTGCCTGATCGCATCGATGGTGTGGTTCGGTGCGGAAAAGGGCGAGCTGTCCCTGCATGAGCTGATGATCACGCTCTTCCTCTTCATGACCGCGCCGATCACCGCGCATTTCCTGTCCAAGGCGATCATGCTGCGCAACATTCCGCGCGAGTCCTTGCCCAAACCCACCGAGGGCGACTGGGCGGTCTACACGCCCCTGTCCGACACGGCGGCGCATGAGCTGGATGAAGCCGTGGAGATCGAGAAGGAGCGCGCCGAGAAGGCGCGTAAGAAGGCCATTCTCGAGGACGAATACGAGGGTGAGGTCGACGGAACCGATCCGGTGGACGAGGGCAAAGACAACCAGAAGTGATTCATATTAAATAAAGATCGGTGTGATCATTATAGGGGGCAGGCCGATGGTCTGCCCTTGATTTTTGGACGATAACGATGGACACACCCGATCTCTTTTATGATGAGGATGTCTCCCTCGCGAAAGCGGTTCTCGATGGAGATCATCGGGCCGCCTTACAGCGCATAGAGACACTCTGGTCGCAGAAGGGACCAAGTCCAGATCTGATGTTACAGGCGATCCGCAGCAGCTGGGCGCTTGGTCAGGATGTACAGGCCCGTAAGCTGGCGCAGGAAGGGGTGACCCTCTGGGCGGATCGCGCTCCGCTATGGGGGATCTACGCCGCGATCCTGACGGCATTCGGCGCTGTGGACGAGGCGGTTGCCGCCTATGACCGTGCCCTGTTCTATGCACCGGAGGATGTCCGCCTGTTATCCGGGCGCAACCGGTTGCGCCGTTTTCCCAGCTCCGGCCGCGAGGCACGTCGTCTCGAGGCCACCTGCGAGGACGAGAGCACCAGCACGCGTCTGCGGGTGAGCGCCGAATTCGCGCTTGCCGCGATCGAGGATGCCGAAGGGCAGTATGACCGTGCCTTTGCCCATTACAGCCGCGGCAATGCGCTCAAGATGCGCGGCTATGATCCGCTGGTGACCGAACAGCGTCTGGCCGACCAGCTGGAATTCTGTCCCGATCTGGCCGATCTGGCGGGGGCGCCGCCCGCGCAGGGGCCGCGTATGGTCTTTATCGGTGGTCTGCCGCGCTCGGGCACGACCCTGACAGAACAGATCCTCCTGCGCCATGATCAGGTCTCTACATTGGGCGAGGCGCCCGATTTCCGGCTTGCGATACTGGATCTGATGCGGTCCGAGCAGGCCAACGGCCGGCTCGTTGCGGATTACTGGAAGTGGTTCGGCGTGCCGGGACAACCGCTGGTCCGAAGTCTGGAGGCGCTCTATCGCCAGCGGATCACCGAGCGGCGGGTCGAGACGCCGGTCCTTCTGTCCAAGACCCCGCTCGATCTGTCCCATGCGGGGCTGTTGCGGGCCATGCTTCCCGAGGCGCGGTTTATCGCGCTGGACCGGCATCCGCTGGATCTGGGGCTGTCTTTGTTCGTGACCGATTTTGCCAATGGTCACGGATTCAGCGAACGGTTGGACTGGATCGCTCATATGATCCAGCTCACCGACCAGTCGATGCGGGACTATGCGCAGAAGCTGGGGCCTGTGTTCCGCATCCAGTCACTGCAAGCGCTGATCGATTATCCCGAGCAGCAGATCCCGCAACTTCTGGATCATATCGGTCTGCAGATGCAGAGCGCCTGCTTCGACCCGAAAGCCGCGGTAGGGGCCGTGCGCACGGCCTCCGATTTGCGGGTGCGCCGCGGGATCAATCGTGATGGTGTAGCGCGCTGGCGCCATTACGAGGCCCATCTCCAGCCCTTGATCGAGGCATTGGGGCGGGACTGGATCGCCGAGTGGGAAGAGCGTGATGCTCAAGCCGCGCCCCGCCTGAACAAGGCCTCCTGACGAAAAAAGGCGCCCCGGGGGGCGCCTTTGATGCCGTTCCGTGCGAGGTTCAGAGAAGCCCTGCGAATTCCATCGCCTCGTCGATACGGGCCTTGACGCCATCGCTCAGGCCGACCAGCGGCAGGCGCACCTCGTCCGAGCACAGCCCCAGACGCGACATTGCGTATTTCGCGCCGCAGACGCCCGGTTCGAGGAAGATGGCGATATGCAGTGGCATCAGCTTGTCGGAGATCTCGAGCGCGCGGGCCCAGTCACCGGCCAGTGTGGCGTTCTGGAACTCGGAGCAGAGCTTCGGGGCCACGTTTGCGGTGACCGAGATGCAGCCGACGCCGCCCATCGCGTTGAAGCCGAGCGCCGTGCCATCCTCGCCCGACAGCTGCAGGAAGTCCTTGCCGCAGGTGATGCGTTGCTTGGCCACGCGCATCAGATCGCCAGTGGCATCCTTCACGCCGACGATCCGCGGCAGCTTGGCCAGTTCGCCCATGGTTTCCGGCGTCATATCCACGACCGAGCGGCCGGGGATGTTGTAGATGATGATCGGAATATTCGAGGCATCATGCATCGCGGTGAAATGCGCGATCATACCGGCCTGAGTGGGCTTGTTGTAATAGGGCGTCACGACCAGCGCGCCATCGGCGCCTGCGGCCTGCGCGTGCTGGATCAGCTCGATCCCCTCGCGGGTGTAATTGGAGCCGGCACCGGCGATGATCTTCATGCGCCCTGCGGCAACCTTCACGACCTCGGCCACGACGGTGTTATGCTCGGCATGACTGAGCGTGGGCGACTCGCCGGTGGTGCCTACGGGCACCAGACCGTGACTGCCCTGATCGGCATGCCAGTCGACGATCTTCTTGAGCGCGTCCAGATCCAGCTCGCCGTCCTTGAACGGCGTGATGAGGGCGGGGTAGGACCCTTTGAACATGACACGCTCCTTTGCAGTGTTGGGTATCCGAACGGAATCGTCGGGTTAAAATCGGGCGGACATTATGCGAGCTTGGCGCTCTTGCCAACTTGTGAATTGCACTGGCCTGTCACTATGGCACACAAGAGGCCAAGCAAAGAGGATCCCATGCATCGAAAGACCCTTCTCGCCAGCCTGATCGTTCTGACATTCGGGGCGGTTTGCGCCCTGCCGGACGTTGTGCATGCCGAAGACGCTCCTCGAGATGCTGGCGAGGCATTGGCGCAGGCGCTCGAACTGGCCGACCGGAAGGACTGGCCGGCGGCACAGGATGCGGCGCGCCATTCGGGCATGGTGGGCTTTGATCTGATCGAATGGGAGCGGCTGCGCGCGGGCGAGGGCAGCTTCCGCGACTATGCCGATTTCTCGGCCCGCAGACCCGACTGGCCGGGTATGCCGCTGCTGCGTCGCAAGGGCGAGGACAAGCTTGAGGGTGTGAGCCCCGATCAGGTGATCTCCTATTTCGCGCAGCACAAGCCGCAGACGGGCACGGGATCGCTGGCGCTGATCGCGGCCTATCAAGCCAGGGGCGAGAGCACATCCGCCGCGACCGAAGCCGAGAGGGCATGGCGCCATCTGGATCTGAGCGCGGACGAACAGCAGGCCTTTCTGGAGCGCTATGGTGTGTTGGTCGCGCCCTCGAATGGCGGGCGGATGCAGGCGATGCTGGACCGGGGTGATCTGACACAGGCGCGGCGGATGCTGGATCTGGTGCCGCCCGGCACCAGGGCCGTGGCCGAGGCCCGTATAGCACTGCAGGCGCGGCGCGACGGTGTGGACGGGCTCGTTGATGCGGTGCCAGACTATATGATGCATTCCTACGGGCTTGCGCGGGATCGTGCGGTCTGGCGCTGGCGCAAGAGCCTTGAGGACGGGGCGGCGGAGCTGATCCTCGGCTGGTCGTCCTCGGCCAAGAAACTGGGTGACCCCGAGATGTGGGCCGATGTGCGCAAACGGATGGCGCGTTGGGACATGCGGCGGGGGGATTTCCACCGCGCCTATCGCGAGGCCGCCAATCACCATCTGAAACCCGGCGGCTCGGATTATGCCGAGCTGGAGTTCCTTGCAGGGTTTGCGGCGCTGAAGCTTGATGATGCTCCCACGGCGCTGCGCCATTTTCAGGCGCTCTCGGCGGCCGTGGGCAGCCCGATCTCGCAATCGCGGGCGGATTACTGGCGGGGTCGCGCGCTCGAGGCGCTGGGGCGCAAGGCCGAGGCCGATCAGGCCTACGGGGCGGCGGCACGCTACCAGACGGCCTATTACGGGCTGCTGGCCTCGGAGAAGATCGGCAAGCCTCTGGACCGCGCTCTGGTGCAGCCCGATGCCCTGCCGGACTGGCGGGCGGGGGGCTATGACCAGAGCTCGGTGTTCCAGGCGGCCCTTCTCCTGCATGCTGCGGGCGATCAGACTCTGGCTGAGCGGTTCGTGCTGCAATACGAGGAGAATATCGACGATAGCCGCATTCCGGGGCTGGTCGATCTGGCGCTCGAATGGCGCGATCCCTATCTGGCGCTGCAACTTTCCAAACGTGCCGCTCTTAACGGGACCATTCTGGTGGCGGGCTATTTTCCGATCCCCGAGCTGAGAACCCATGATCTGGCCGTGCCCGAAGAGCTTGCCCTGTCGATCGCGCGGCGCGAGAGCGAGTTCAACCATACGGTGGTGTCCTATGTGGGCGCGCGGGGCCTGATGCAGCTGATGCCCGGCACCGCCAAGATGATGGCCGCCAAGCTGGGGGTCGACTACCGCCCCGATGATCTGACCAGGGATGTCACCTATAATATCCAGTTGGGGTCGGAATATCTCAAGGGGCTGCGCGACGAATTCGGCAATTCGCCCCTGCTGGTGGCGGCAGGCTATAATGCGGGGCCGGGTCGGTCGCGGCAATGGATCGAGGAGATGGGGGATCCGCGCGCGCCCGGCACCGATGTGGTCGACTGGGTCGAGATGATCCCCTTTGACGAGACGCGCAACTATGTCATGCGCGTCTCCGAAAGCCTGCCGATCTACCGTGCACGGCTGGGCGAACCGCCCGTGCCCTTCACGCAGGAGCTACGCGGCAACGGCCCCTGATCAGGGCTTGACCGCCGGAGCGGGCGGCACGGGGTCGATGTTCTTCTGCGCCTGCCGCCAGAGCGTGAACAGCCCCGCCAGCACCACGAAGCAGGCGCCGATGGCCACATTGGTGCGCAGCACATCATCAAAGACCGCCATGCCGATCATCGCGCCCCAGACGAGCTGAAGATAGCTGAAGGGCTGGATGGCCGAGGCCTCGGCCATCTCGTAGGCGCGGATCATCAGGGCATGGCCCAGAACGCCGGTGACACAGAGGATGGCCATCCAGATCCAGTCGGGGCCGGACATCGGTTGCCAAAACCACATGCCGACGACGGTGGAAATGATCGCCCCGCCGACGGCAGTCCAGAAGATCGAAGTGTTGCTATCGTCCTTGTCGGCGACCTTGCGGGTCAGGAGCCCGTAGACCGCAAACATCACTGCGCACAGGAAGGGGAAGGTCGCCGCCGGCGAGAAGACATTCCCCGAGGGTTTGAGGATGATCAGCACGCCGACAAAGCCGATGCCGATCGCGGTCCATCGCCGCCAGCCAACCTTCTCGCCCAGCACGGGGCCGGAAAGGGCCGCCACGATCAGCGGATAGCAGATGAACACGGCATGGGTCTCGATCAGGCCCAGCATCACGAAGGCCGCGATCATCACATAGATTTCGAGCACGAGGAAAATCGCACGGATCGCCTGCATCCACGGGTGATGGGCGCGGATGGCGCGCGCCAGCCCGCCCTGCTTGCGCCCCGCAAGCCAGATCGCAAAAAGCGCAAAGAACCAGAAGCGGATCATCACGACCATATAGGTGTTGTAGGTGTCGGCCAGATGGCGCGAGATCGCATCCTGCGCCGCAAAGACGATCGTCACGATGATGATCAGGATCGCCCCGAGTTTGTTATTGTTCTGGACGGCCATCACGCGGATTCCTTCGGGACGAGCTGTCCGCGTGACATATGACGTTTATTGCCGAAGCCCGAGACGCGCTCGACCTCAAACCCTGCAGCTTTCAGCGCGCGGCGCACGAAACCTGCGGCGGTATAGGTGGCGAAGGTGCCGCCCTGTGCCGTATGGCGGCCCACTTCGGCCATCAGATCCTCGCCCCAGAGTTCGGGGTTCTTGGCGGGCGAGAACCCGTCGAGATACCACGCGTCGGCGCGGCCCTCCCATCGCGGCAGAGCCTCGCGGGCATCCTCCATGAGGATACGCACCTGGATTTTGCCCAAGGTGAACTCGGTCTGCCCCTTCCCCCAGGCATCGATCAGCGGATCGGCAATGGCGCGGGCCTCGGGGAAGGCCTCGAGCGCGCGGCCCATCTCGGCGGCGGACATCGGAAATGCCTCGAAGCTGGTATAGTGCAGCGCCGCATCGGGGCAGGCCAGCGCCGTGGCCAGCAGGTTCAGCCCCGTGCCGAAGCCCAGTTCGGCAATCCGGAAGCCATCTTTCGCCCGCGCAGGCAGATCATTGCCGCGCAAAAAGACATGGCGGGTTTCCTCAAGCCCGTTTCCGAGCGAGAAATAGGGATCATCGAAGCGCGAGGACACAGGAATGGCCTCGTCGCGCCATGTCAGGTCAGCTTCACTCTGGTCAGTGCGGGTCATGCGGGGTAGGGCCTTGGATCAACAGGGCGCCGGACGCCCGAGCGGGACAATGCAGAAAGGCAAAGGCAATGACAAGCGGGCTTAGGGTCAATCCGGTCAGCCATGTCGGCGATCAGGTCACGGTGCGGGGCGCGGGGGTCTTCGGGCTTGCCTGCGCCTTCGAAATGGCGCGACGTGGCGCGCGGGTGCGGGTAATCGATATCCATGGCGTCGGGGCCGGTGCCTCGGGCGGCACGGTGGGGGCGCTTGCACCCCATGTGCCCGAGAACTGGAATCCCAAGAAGCAGTTCCAGTTGGAAAGCCTGCTGATGGCGGACGCGTTCTGGTCCGATGCCGCGCGGATCGGTGGCGGGGATGCGGGCTATGCCAGGATCGGCCGCCTGCAGCCGCTGGCCGACGAGGCTCAGATCGTCCGCGCCAGAGAACGCGGCGAGAACGCGAAGACGCTGTGGCAGGGGAAGGCGGTCTGGGAGGTGGTGCCAATGCGGGAGTTCGGCCCCCTCGGCTTTGAAAGCCCCAGCGGATATGTGGTGCATGATACCCTCAGCGCCCGGGCCTGCCCGAGGGCTACAGGCGATGCACTGGCACGGGCGATTATTGCTCTCGGCGGTGAGGTCCTCATCGGTGAGGCCGAAGAGACAGGCCCCGTGCTGCATGCAACGGGCGCGGCAGGACTGCAGGATCTGGGCCTGCAACTGGGCAAGAACGTAGGCGCAGGGATAAAAGGTCAGGCGGCGGTCTTTGCCTTCGACGCTGGTGACATGCCGCAACTCTATGCCGAAAGTCTGCATATCATCCCGCATTCCAATGGAACGGTGGCAATTGGATCGACCTCCGAGCGCGCGTATGACAACGCCCACCGGACGGACGATCAGCTGGAGGCGCTCATCGCCAGAACCCGCCAGATCTGCCCCGAACTGGCCGGAGCCGAAGTCGTGGACCGCTGGGCAGGGCTACGCCCCCGCGCCAAAAGCCGTGCGCCGATGCTGGGCGCTTGGCCTGACCGTGCAGGGCATTTCATTGCCAATGGCGGGTTCAAGATCGGCTTCGGCATGGCGCCCAAAGTCGCGCAGGTGATGGCCGATCTGATCCTCGAGAACAGGACGCAGATCCCTCAGGGCTTCCATGTCGAGGATAATCTCTGAGGAACGCGGAGGGGCTTTGCCCCTCTTCGGCTTCGCCGAATTCACCCCAGGATATTTATGGACGCTGGAAGTAACGGTTTTCCAGCGTCCATAAATATCCCGGGGGAGGCGGGCCTTGGCCCGACGGGGGCAGAGCCCCCTCTTCTACCAGCGATCTAGGGCGACCTCGTCGCTCTGCTTCGCGGCGACCCATTCGCTCCGATCAGCGAAATGCTCTTTTTTCCAGAAGGGCGCGCGGGATTTCAGGAAATCCATCAGATAGTCGGCCGCCTCGAAAGCGGCCTTGCGATGGGGACTGGCGGTGGCCACCATCATGATCTCGTCACCCGGCTCCAGCCGGCCAATCCGGTGGATGATGGTCACATTGGTCAGCGCCCAGCGGGTCTGCGCGTCTTCGGCGATCTTGACCAAAGCGCGTTCGGTCATGCCGGGATAATGTTCCAGTTCCAGTGCTTGTAATGTGCCGGTGTCGTCGCGCACGATCCCTGTGAAGCTGACCACGGCACCCGCACGGCCGCCATGGCCGAACCCTTTCAGCTCTGCGCCCAGATCGAACGGGGCCTCCTGCACCAGAACGCGCATGTCACCCTCCTGTCATCGGCGGAAAGAAGGCAATTTCGCGAGTCTCGCCAAGAGGTGTGTCGAAATCGGAGAGTTCTTGATCGAGCGCCACCCGCAGCGCCGTCAGATCGGCCAAGGCGGCGGCATGATAGTCGCTGCGGGTGCGCAGCTCCTCGACCAGTTCCGCCGCAGTCTGCGCCTCTGTCTCTACGGTTTCGCGGGCCGCGCCGATCCGTTCGCGCACCCATGCGAAATAGACCAGTTCGCGCTTCATTTCGGGCCTCTCAGATAGGGTAGTGCCTTGCGGAAATAGTCCCAGCCGGTGATCGCTGTCAGGATGGCCGCGATCCAGATCAGCACGATCCCTGCATGGGTGGCCAGATCGGCGGGCGTCAGGCCGGTGGGCAGGTCGCCCTCGCCCACGCGCGGCGGGCGGCCCGTTTCGACATAGGTCAGCCCTGTGCCGAGGAAGAGGATGGCGATTGCCACCATTTGCGCCGTGGTTTTCCATTTGGCGAGTCTGGTCACTTTCAGCTTGCCGGAATCGGTACCGAGGAACTCGCGCAGCCCTGCCACGAATGTCTCGCGGAAGAGGATGACCGTCACCGGCAGGATGAGCCATGGGTTCATCCCCGAATACCCCGTGAGGATCACCAGCGCGATCACCACCATCGCCTTATCGGCGATGGGGTCCAGCATCGCGCCGAATTTGCTCTCTTGGCCCCAGGAGCGGGCCAGATAGCCGTCGAACCAGTCAGTGATCGCCGCGACGATGAATAGCGCAAGGGCCAGAAAATCCGCCCAGGGGCGGCTGAAATACAAAAACATCACCGCAACACCGGGGGCGGCAACGAGCCTCAATACAGTGAGGATATTGGGAAGGGTCCACGTCATGGGGGCAAGTTAACCGCGTCGTTCAGGAAGGGGAAGGGGCTTCACCTTTTGGGGTCAAGATAGTCGTGAATCCGGCCTTGCCAATCGGTGACTTTCCAATGGCCCGAGGATTGTTGCGTAAAATACTCGGCCGAGACGGGCACTTTGCCAAAGCCGCCCGGAATATCGAGCACATAGGTGGGCAGGCAATGACCCGAAATCCGCCCGCGCAGGGCGCGCATCAGGGCACGGCCCTCATCGATCGTAGTGCGGAAATGCGAGGTGCCGCGGGCCAGATCGCAGTGATGCAGGTAATAGGGCTTCACCCGCAGGGCCGAGAGCGTGGTGAAGAGGTCGGCCAGCGCCTGCGTGCTGTCATTGACCCCGCGCAGAAGAACCGATTGCGAAATCACTGGGATGCCCGCATCGACAAGCCGTGCAAGGGCTGCGCGGGCATTGGGGGTCAGCTCGGCGGCGTGGTTGGTATGCAGCACCAGCCACGGCGCAAGGCGCAGGCTGGCCAGCAGCTGTGTCAGCTCGGGGGTGATACGCTCGGGGGCCACGACCGGCACGCGGGTGTGGAAGCGGACCATCGCGAGATGCGAGATGGCATCGAGCCGCGTCAGCACATCGCGCAGACGGCGCGGCGACAGGGTCAGCGGGTCGCCCCCTGTCAACACCACCTCGCGCAGGGTAGGGGTGGCGGCGATATAATCGAGCGCGGCATCCAGTTGGGCAGGTGGCAGCGGGCCGGTCTCGCCCACGGTCTCGCGACGGAAGCAGAAACGGCAATAGACATCGCAGGTCTTGGTGATGTGCAAGATCACGCGGTCGGGATAGCGATGGGTCAGTCCTTTGACCGGCGAATGCGCCTGATCGCCGATCGGGTCGGCCAGTTCTTCGGGAAGAGTGGTGAGTTCGGCGGCTGTCGGCACGAATTGCGCGGCAATCGCCTGATCGTCCATCTGCATCTCGGGCGTGATGCGGATACGGAACTCCTGTGCGACCCGCGCCAGTAGGGCAGGGTCTTCGGTACTCAGTCCGGCGGCGGCCAGATCATCGGGGGTGGTCAGCGCGTGGGTCATGGGCTGCGCGCTACGCCCCGGCGGCCAATCGGTCAACCCTTCTCGTTGAAGAAGTTGTAGACGGTCTCGGCGGTGGCCTCGGAAATGCCCGGAACTTCCATCAGGTCGGTCAGCCCTGCGCGGCTGACCGCCTTGGCCGAGCCGAAATGCGTCAGCAACGCCCGTTTGCGGGTCGCGCCGATGCCCGGGATTTCATCCAGCGGATTGGCGAGATTGGCCTTGGCGCGTTTGGCGCGGTGGGTGCCAATGGCCCAGCGGTGGGCCTCGTCGCGCAGGCGCTGGATGTAATAGAGCACCGGATCCTGCCGCGGCAGCGCCATGACGGGGCGGCCCGTGCGGTAGAATTCCTCCTTGCCCTGATCGCGGTCGATCCCCTTGGCCACGCCGACCATCGGCACATCGGCCACGCCCAGATCATCCATGATCTCCTGCACCGCCGAGACCTGCCCCGCGCCGCCATCGATCAGCAGTAGGTCGGGCCAGGCGTCGGTCTTGCGCTCGGGGTCTTCCTTCAGAAGGCGCTGGAAGCGCCGCGTCAGCACCTCTTTCATCATGCCGAAGTCATCGCCCGGAGTGACCTCGGTATCCTTGATGTTATATTTGCGATACTGGCTTTTGAGGAACCCTTCCGGCCCCGCCACGATCATGCCGCCCACGGCATGGGCGCCCTGAATATGGGAGTTGTCATAGACCTCGATCCGCTCGGGGATCTTGGGCAGGGCAAAGGCCTCGGCCACGCCCTTCAGCAGTTTCGCCTGTGCCTGGCTTTCCGACATCTTCCGGCCAAGGCTCTCGCGGGCATTGCGATGGGCGTTCTCCACCAACTCGGCCTTCTCGCCGCGCTTGGGGACCAGAATCTCGACTTTGCGCTCGGCCTTTTGGGAGAGCGCCTCGGTCATCAGGTCCTCATCCTCGATCGGATGCGACAGCAGGATCTGTTTGGGCGGTGGACGGTTGTCGTAGAATTGCGCCAGAAACGCCTCCAGCACCTCTGCCTCATCGGCACCCGAGCCCGTCTTGGGGTAGAAATCGTGATTGCCCCAGCTTTGATTGGCACGGATGAAGAAGACCTGCACGCAGGCCTGCCCGCCTTCCATATGCAGCGCCACCACATCCGCCTCGGCCACGCCGCGCGGGTTGATGCCCTGCGATTGCTGCACATTGGTCAGCGCCTTGATCCGGTCGCGCAAAGCGGCGGCACGCTCGAACTCCATATCCTCGGAGGCAGCCTGCATCTGCTCGGCCAGCTCGCGCTGGATCGAGGTGGTTTTACCCTCGAGGAAGCGCTTGGCATCCTCCACGAGCTGGGCGTAATCGGCTTCGGAGATCTTGCCGACACAGGGCGCCGCGCAGCGTTTGATCTGGTATTGCAGGCAGGGCCGCGTGCGCCCCGAGAACTGGCTGTCCGAGCAGTTGCGCAGCAAAAACACCCGTTCGAGATGGTTGAGCGTGCGGTTCACCGCCCCCGCAGAGGCGAAGGGGCCGAAATAATAGCCCTTCTGTTTGCGCGCCCCGCGATGCTTGGTGATCATCGGGAAAGGATGGTCGGTGGGGATCAGAATATTGGGGAAGCTCTTGTCGTCGCGCAGGAGCACGTTGTAGCGGGGCTTGAGCTGCTTGATGAGGTTCTGTTCCAGAAGCAGCGCCTCGGTCTCGGTGCGCGTGGTCAGGAACATCATGAAGCGCGTTTCCGAGATCATCCGCGCGATCCGTGCCGAATGACCCGAATGGCGCGCATAATTCGACACGCGCGCCTTCAGGTTGCGGGCCTTGCCGACGTAGAGCACCTCGTTCTGGGCATTCAGCATCCGGTAAACGCCGGGCGATGAGTCCAGACGTTTCACATAATCGGCGATCAGATCATGGCCGCGCAACGGGGCAGGCTGTGCATTGTCGTTCAAGGTAACCTCGTTCCGGTTGTCCTAAGGGGAGTTAATCATTCACCCCCGATTTTTTAACCATCCGATTCTATTGATCTCTTCGCTCCCCTTTCGGGAAAAGCAAGAGTGGAGACTTTCCACGACTCTTGTGGATAAGCTTGTAGATATCCGCGGGGAAAGCACGAATTTGCCTTGTAACACTGGCATGTCATTGCTTTGCCCGTTTTTTGTGCATTTTTGTAGCCATTTGAATCCAAAGGAAAAATAATTTTCCTGCTGTAACAGGCTGAAAAGATTAGGACTTTGGTAACCGTTTGCAGGCGCGGCTCTGGCGAATATTAACGCGGTTTTGCGCGTGATTATTCCGTTCCCAATATGTCCGGCGTCTGCCAGCCCAGATGTTGTCCGCCATCGGTGCAGATCAGCTGTCCGGTGACCGATTTGGCGTCCATCAGATAGGTGAGTGCCGCGCAGATATCCTCGGGGTCGGAGCCGCGTTCGAGGATGGTGGACTGGCGCTGTTTGGTGAAATGCTCGAGCGTCTGGCGCCCGCCCTGCAGCGTCGGCCCCGGTCCGATAGCATTCACGCGGATATCGGGGGCAAGCCCCATGGCCGCCGTGCGGGTCAGTGCCCAGAGCCCCATCTTGGCCAGCGTATAGGTCGAGAATTCCGGCGTCAGCTTTCGCACCCGCTGGTCGATCATATTGATCACCATCGCCTGCGCACGCGGCTCGCCCGCGCTGCGATCCGCCTTGGGGGCCTGTTCGGCAAAGGCCTGCGTCAGCACATAGGGCGCGCGCAGATTGGATTCCATATGCCGGTCCCAGCTCGTGCGGGTGGCCGTGTGGATATTGTCATATTCGAACACGGAGGCATTGTTGACCAGCAGATCGATCGAGGCACCGAGCGCCTTTGCCGCCGCAGGCAGCAGCGGCACCACCTGAGCCTCGTCCAGGAGATCGGCCTGCAGGGTGACCGCGCGCACGCCATGGGCGCGGCAGGCCCGAGCCGTGTCCTCGGCTTCGGCTTCCGAGCCGTGGTAATGGATGGCCACGTTGCAGCCACGGGCTGCCAAAGTCAAAGCCATCGCGCGGCCCAGACGTCTGGCTCCGCCGGTGATCAGGGCATTGTGCATGGTTTTCTCCTCCGGCACGCTTAGGATATCAGGCGACGATTGCCACCACATAGCCGATATAGGCCAGTGTGAACGCGATGCCCGTCATTCGGCCGAGCGATTTCCTGAAGAAGATGAATGGCCCGAGAACGAGGGTCGCTGCAAGCATGACCCAGAGATCGACGCGCAGCATTTCCGGCGGCACCGGCATGGTGCCGAAGAGCCCCGCGATGCCCAGAATGAACAGCAGGTTGAAGATATTGGAGCCGATGACATTGCCCAGAGCGACATCAGCACGGCCCTTGAGGGCGGCCGAGATCGAGGTGGCAAGCTCGGGCAGGGAGGTGCCCACCGCTACCAGCGTCAGCC
The DNA here is from genome assembly GCF_040297545.1 of Thioclava kandeliae. Lineage (NCBI taxonomy): Bacteria > Pseudomonadati > Pseudomonadota > Alphaproteobacteria > Rhodobacterales > Paracoccaceae > Thioclava > Thioclava kandeliae. The sequence continues at coordinate 221,282 of NZ_JAYWLC010000005.1, read as the reverse complement.
CGATCACCGCATCCGAGATGCCCATGGCGCTGGCAATATCGGAGGCGCCCGAAACCAGAAGATTGGCGCCGATCGGCAGGCCGATCAGCCCGAGGATGATGTAGACCGCAATGGCGCGACCGGTGATGCTGTCCTCGGCACCTTCCACCTCCTCGTCATCGCGGTCACGGCGATGGCCGAGCGCCTGCAGGATCTGGCGGGTCAGGATCGCGCCGATGGCGACAAGCAGCACCACAGCCTTCCACCATGTGATCGGCCCCGAAAAGGCCAGCGCGATGAACAGCACGGTCGAGCCCAGCATCATCAGATAGCTCTCGCGCGTGTCATGGGTATGGGTATGGATCACAGAGATCAGCGCCGGAAGCCCCAGCACCAGAAGGATATTGGCCGTGTTCGAGCCGATGACATTGCCAAGCGCGATGGAAGGATTGTCATTGAGGACTGCCGTGATCGAGACCAGCAACTCGGGCGCGGACGTGCCGAAGGCCACGACGGTCAAGCTGACGATCAACGCCGGAATGCCGAGCCGGAGCGACAGGTTCACCGCCCCCTTGACCAGCCAGTCGCCTGCGAACACAAGCAGGACAAGTCCCGCGACAACCATTGCGATATCTATCAGCACGAAGGGCTCCTCAGCCTTTTGAAGAATGATGGCCACAAGGGCAACGCCCCGAGCCGATCTTGGGACGCCCGCAATCGGGGCAGCGTGTCTTGCCAAGGCGCTTTGCGCCGGGCAGACCTTTAGGAAGGCGCAGCCTGCCGAACATGGCCAGAACGGCCATGACGAGCAGGAAGATCGCCATCACCTTCAGAAGCATCCTAGAGCCCGTAACGGGCCCGGAGGGCGCGTTCCTCTGCTTCGAGCAATGCCGCGCCGACCGCCTCCTGCGCGATCTGGCTGCCGAAAGAGGCGCCGAAACGCTTGAAGATGGATTTCTTCTGGGTGAAGGGGATCAGCCGGACCTTCTCGCCATAGAGCTCCTTGAGCTTGGGCACCGCATGCGAGAGGCCGTCAATCAGGCCGGTGCCCTCGGCCAGTGCCTGACGGCCCGTCCAGACATCACCGGTGAACAGATCGCGTTCAGTGGTCAGGCGCGTTCCGCGGCGGGCGCGCACATGGTCCTTGAAGCTTTCATGCATGTCTTCCAATAGAGCCTTCAGCCGGTCGATATCTTCGGGCTTTTCAGGACGGAACGGGTCCATGAAGCTTTTCGAGCCGCCCGCCGTATGCACGCGCCGCTCCACGCCATGCTTCCCGATAAACTGGTCGAAGCCGAAACCCGAGGAGATCACCCCGATCGAGCCCACGACCGAGGTCGGATCGGTCCAGATATCATCCGCTGCACAGGCCAGCCAGTAGCCGCCCGACGCGGCCACATCCTCCACGAAGGCATGGACCGGCACGCCGGTTTCATCGGCCAGACGCCGGATCCGGGAAGCGATCAGCGCGCTCTGCACAGGCGATCCGCCGGGCGAGTTGATGATCAGCGCCACTGCCGTGGGTCTGGCCTTGCGGAAGGCGCGCTCGATCAGCGGGCCCACCGAGGCATCCGAGAGCCCCGCAGATCCGGGACGGGAGATGCCGATCGCCCCTTGCAGGCGGATCAGCGCGACGCGCGGCTCTTTGCGCCGCAGGGGGAGAAGGGCTTTGAAATCCATGGTGGGGGATGTAAGTCCTCGGACAGAGCCCTACAAGCAAGCCGCTGTCCTTTTCGTGAAGTTTTCGCATAATCGCCCGCACAGAAGGGCAGGGAGGTCCGCATGATCCAGCCAATCCGTCAGCAGACTCTGGCCATAGGTGCCACCGGAGCCGCAGAGCCGCTGATCGAGCCTTTAATCGAAGAGGTGCCGGTGGCGCTGGTCTTTGACGGGGTGACACAGGCCGTGATGATGGCGACCCCCGCCGATCTGGAGGATTTCCTGCGCGGATTTGCTGTAAGCGAGGGGATCATCGCACAGGGCGAGAGCCTGACCGGCATCGAGATCGTGCCCCAGTCGCGCGGGATCGAGGCGCGGGCATGGTTGCCTGCAAGGGCGGGCGCGGCCTTCCGCGACAGGCGGCGCGCGATGGCGGGGCCGGTAGGATGCGGGCTGTGCGGCATCGACAGTCTTTCACAGGCGCTGCGCGAGGTGCCTCACAGAGCCTACCGGCCTGTGCTGGGGCTTGCCGAGGCAGCGCAGGCGCTCGACGCGCTGCGCGAGGCGCAGGTGCTGCAGGACGAGACCCGCGCCTGCCATGCGGCGGGGCTCTGGGTGGCGGGTGGTTTGCGGCTCTGTCGCGAGGATGTGGGACGCCATAACGCGCTCGACAAGCTGATCGGGGCGGTGGGAGCTGTGCCCGAGGGAGCTGCTATCATCATGACCTCGCGGATCTCGGTGGATCTGGTGCAAAAAGCCGCGATGATTGGGGCGGGCGCGATTGTGTCGCCCTCGGCCCCCACGGGGCTGGCAGTCGAGGAGGCGCGTATGGCGGGGCTCCAGTTGATCGCACGGGCCCGCCACGCGCCCGAGGGTCGGGCTGATTACACCGCTATCTGACCTTGGCATACATCCAGCAATCGCGGGGCGTATCGGAGATGTTCGGATGCAGGAAATAGCGCCGTAACACGCCCTCACGTCTCAGCCCCGCCTTTTCCATCACGCGCGCCGAGGCCGTGTGATCCTTGTCACAAAAGGCCTCCGCACGGAAAATATCAGGATGCGAAAGGGCGTGATCCACCAGCCAGCGCAGCACTTCCGAGGCACAGCCCTGTCCCCAAGCGCTCCGGCGCAGAACATAGCCGTAAGTGACGCGGTGCCGGTGAAGATGCGGGTGGAAGAGCCCCATGAGGTCGCCGGGCGCGCCTTTGGCAAAGACCACCGCCGGAAACCCCGTACCCGCGTCCCACTCCTTGCCGCAATTGGCGAGATAGGCGCGGGTGTCGGCCAGTGCGCCATGCGGGCGCCAACCAACGAAGCGCGTTACTTCGGGGTCTTGGACATAAGCCTCAAAGATCGCAGGCGCATCCTCGGGCTGGACGCGCCGGAGCGCATAGCGATCTGTGGCGAAAGTCTCGGGCAGGCAATAGCGCATGGGATCTGCCCGCGTTCTTTAGCTGTCGAGTTTGGCGCGCAGCTCTTCCGCATCTCGGCGGGCATCGCGCAGACCATCCATGGCGGCGCGTAGCTCCGCTTCGGACTGGTGCAGCTGGTTGGTCAGTTCCGCTTCGCGATGCTCGATATAGGCCAGGGCACGTTCGCGGGTATCCTCGGCCTCGTGCAGGGCATGGGCCATCTGTTCCAACTCGCCCATATCGGCTTTACTCACGCGGGTCAGGCGGTGCAGCAGCCAGCAGGCAAACCATCCCAGGCAGAAGGCGATGAAAAGAATGATGGCTGTGGCAAAAACGAATTCGGTTCTGTTCATATCATAGGGTCCCGCGGGCTTTCATCCGGTCATTTCTTGGAAGTATCGAGATCGGCCGGACGCAGCTTCGGCTTGGCCGGTGATTGCGCCGCAGGGGCCACGGATACCGCGGCATCGGCAGAGGTATCCTGTGTGCCGCCGACCTGATCGGCCTGCGCCTCGCCCTCGGCGGCTTCCTCGACGATGGGAGCCGTCGCGGTGGCGGTCGCTTCGGGCAGGGTCTCGCCGGTATCGAGCGGCTGCTCGTCGAGCAGGGTGAACTCGATCCGGCGGTTTGCCTCACGGCCCGCTTCGGTGCCGTTATCGGCAATCGGCTGGGTCTCGCCAAAGCCTTTGGCCGTCAGGTTGCGCACCGAGACGCCGCGGTCGGCCAGCGCCTGCAAGACGGCATTGGCACGGTCTTGCGACAGCGAGAGGTTCATCTGGTCGCGGCCCTGGCTATCGGTATGGCCATCGACCTCCAGCTTGTAATCCTCGCAGTTCTGGTAGGCTTTGGCGAGGGCGGCGATCGGGGTGGCTCCGGCGGCATCGATCTTGGCCGAGCCCGGCTCGAATGTGATCTTCTGGCTGGCGAGCACATTGTTGAGACGGGTGGCGCATTCCGTGCCCGAGGGCAGGCCCAGAACCGGATCGAGGCGGCGGTCATAGCGCACCGACAGATCGATCCGCGCGGCCTCGCCGAGCGCCTTGGAGAGCGAACGCGAGATCTCGTCGCTGGCCTGTGCATTGCCCGAAATCCCCGAGACGCGCAGGATATCGGGACGCACGGTGATCTGCCCCGTATTCAGCTGGTCGAGCGCGGCAAGCCCCGCCATGGTGCGCACGCCCCAATCGGCGGGCAGGGCGTCATCCACACGGGTGCTGCCCGAGACACCTTTCGAGCCGAACTGCGCGCGGGCATAGTTCTCGATCATGTCGCGCTGGGTCGCATCCTTGACCCGTCCGCCGATCTTGATCTTGCCCGAGGCGTCTCGCGAGGCGGAGAATTGTGCGATCTGCGCCTGTTCCTGTTTGGGTTTCTCATGCACCGATTGCAGCGAGAAGACATCGGGAAGGTTGGTTTCCAGATCCGCCACGGCCTGATCGAACGCGTCATTGCTGACGGAGGCGGGCACATCGAGTGCGATATCGGTATCGGAATAGGTGATCGTGCCCGCGCCCATCTGGCCGACCGCGGCGATGCCCATGGCGGTCGCATCGGCCCAGTCGGTCGAGGGCACGCCCATCCCCACGGTGCAGCCCAGATCGCCGCTGGCACCCGCCGCTTTGGCAGCCGCCAGGATCTTGGTCTTGGCACGGTCGGTATCGGCCGAGCAGGCGTCGAACCGCGCGCCCTGCTCATCCTTGATGAAGCGCAGCGTGAAGGGCGTGATCACCGGACGCGGGGCCGAGATATTGTAGCTCAGGTCCAGCCCGTCGGGTTTGCGGCGGGTGAGCGCCGTCTCGATGTCGGATTTCTCGCGCTTTGAGGAGGTGATCGCAGTGACCGACACTTTGCCTGCCTCGACCGAGATCTTCGAATGCGGCAGGCTGGCGAGTGTGTCCACGGCGAACTGGTAGGCGGTGTTCCAGCCATCCGGCACCGGATAATCGGCCTCGTCGAGCATGTCGACCACCTCGCCGCCCTGCGTGAAGGACGACACTTCGTCCATCAGCGCCTTGCGGTCGGTCGAGCTGGGCACCAGCCCGATCAGCGAGATCCCGTCATCATTGCGCAGGATCTCGAGCGAGAAATCGGGCGCGGTCAGATCGGCGATCTTGGTCACATCGGTATTGTCGCGGATACGGGTCGCATCGACGATCCCCGAGACCACCGCCATGGTGCGCAGGCGTTCGGCCTCCGAGGGGGCGGTGCCGCTGATCTGGACCTGAAGCCCGTCGGTGGCGACCTTGGCCCAGCCATGTCCCGAGGTCTCGAGGGCTACGCGCACCTCGGACTGGGTGCGCTTCTCGATCACAGTGGCCGAGCCACCTGCCACGAGTGCCGCGCAGACAAGTGCGGCACCAAAGGCTGTGGCGGTCAGGATCTTGCTTCGCATAAGGCGGGCTCTCCGGTGTCGTTCAGGTTGCGGGATGCTTACGGGTTAGGGGAGATTCCCGCAATCCGCTTGGGGCGATGAGGGTTTACACAATCGCGCCAGCGGCGAAAAACAGCGCAGCGAACAGACCCGCCTTCTGTGCGCGGCGGAAAAGCCGCAGGCAGAGATCGGGATTGTCGATATCGAGCTGTTTCAGCTGCCAGCCCATATGGCCGGCAAAGACCACGGGCCCCATGAGGGTAATCGCCAGTTTGATGGCCGAAGGATCACTGGGCAGCAGCGCCACCAATACGGCGGCCACCATCAGGAGCGTGGCGATGATCAGGAAGCCCAGCAGATATTGCGGCGTCTTCTCGGCAAAGAGGCGGGCGGTGGATTTTACCCCGATCAGCACATCGTCTTCCTTGTCCTGATGGGCATAGATCGTGTCATAGAAGAGCGTCCAGCTGATCCCGCCAATATAAAGGAGCACGGCAGGCAGCCCGAGGCTGCCGGTATGCGCGGTCCATGCCAGAAGCGCGCCCCAGTTGAACGCAAGCCCCAGAAAGACCTGCGGCCACCAGGTGAAACGCTTCGCGAAGGGATAGATCGCCACAGGCGCCAGCGACAGCACCCCCAGCCAGATGGCGGGCGCATTGAAGGTCAGCAGGATCAGGAGCGAGACCAAGCATTGCACCACGGCCCAGACCAGCGCGCCCTTGGCGGTGATCTGGCCCGAGGGGATCGGGCGCGAGCGGGTGCGCGCCACGGCGCCGTCGAAATGGCGGTCGGTGATGTCGTTCCATGTGCAGCCCGCACCGCGCATCAGGAAGGCGCCGATGGTGCAACCGATGACCAGCCACAGATCCCACCAGACAAATCCGCCCGTTGCATTGGCCGCCAGCGCGATGCCCCAGAAGCAGGGCATCAGCAACAGCCATGTGCCGATCGGGCGGTCGGCGCGGCTGAGCCGCAACAGGGGACGCAGGCGGCGGGGGGCGTGATGATCGACCCAGTTGCCATCATAGGCATCATAGACGATACCGTCTGCCTCTGGAGTTTTCCGCCCACTACTCATAGATTTGCCCCATGCAACGCGCCAAGATACGTCTTCATGTAGATCATCCGCTGGGTCAGGGGCAAGTCATCGCCCTGACCGATAAACAATCGCATTATCTCTTCGGCGTCATGCGCGAAGGGGAGGGCAGCCATATCGCGCTGTTCAACGGCCGCGACGGCGAATGGACCGCCACCGTCACCCGCGCCCATAAGAAGGCCGGAGAACTGACCTGTGTCGAACAGGCCGCCCCCCAGCTCGACCCGCCCGATCTGTGGCTGCTCTTTGCGCCGATCAAGAAAGAGCGGACGGATTTTATCGTCGAAAAGGCGACCGAGCTGGGCTGTGCCCGTATCCTGCCGGTGCAGACCGAATTCACCAATGCGGGCCGGATCAAGCAGGACCGCGCGCAGGCCCATGCGATGGAGGCCGCCGAGCAATGCCTTGGCACTTTCGTGCCGCCCGTCGACGAGATGCAGAGCCTGATGCAGCTTCTGCGCGGGTGGGACGAGACGCGGCGTATCCTCTTCTGCGACGAGAGCCTCGTGGGTCCGGCCGAGACGCTGGCGCAGCTTGCCCCCGGCCCCTGGGCGATCCTCATCGGCCCCGAGGGCGGGTTCTCGCCCGCCGAGCGCGATATGCTGCGCAGCCTCGACTATGTCACGCCGGTCAGCCTCGGCCCGCGCATCCTGCGCGCTGATACCGCCGTCTGCGCGGCAATCACCTTGTGGCAATCGGCGCTGGGGGATTGGGGTTGATCGCTACTCGATCGTGCGGGCCTCGAAATCCTTCCGTGCCCGCTCGATCGTGTCATAGTTCTTTTCCGCCCAGAGCCAGACGCCGCAGAAGGCTTTTGATAGGCCCAGCCCCAACTCGGTCAGCCGGTATTCCACCTTGGGCGGCACGACCGGATAGACCTTGCGGCTCACCAGCCCGTCGCGTTCCATCGCGCGCAGCGTCTGGGTCAGCATTTTCTGGCTGATGCCGGTGCAGGCGCGCGACAGCTCGCCAAAGCGGGCGCAGTCATGCTCGGTCAGGATCTCGATCAGCAGCATCGTCCATTTATCGGCGACGCGTCCGATGATTTCTTCCACCAGCCGGTCCACCGCCGGATCGCAGGGCAGGGCGTTCAACTCGGCGCGGAGTTTGTCGGCGGACATATCCATACTCTCTTTTGGGTAAGTATAATTCTTTTGGGTGCCTTCTTTCGGAAGGATAGCACGGGCCGCATCTTGTCACCAGAACAGGAAAGGACCAACCATGAGTTTTACCAATCGCACCATCCTCATCACCGGCGGTAATTCCGGCATCGGTCAGGCTTTGGCCGAGGCACTGCAGGCCGCGGGCAACCGCATCATCATCACGGGGCGCAAGGCGGAGAGCCTGAACGCCATGCTGAAGCGCAATCCCGATATGGCGGGCTACCAGCTGGATATGACCGACACGCAGGCGCTTTCGGCCTTTGCGCCGCAGGTGCTGGCCGACCATCCCGATCTGGATACGGTGATCCTGAATGCGGGCATCATGGAGCCCGAGGATTACACAAGCGATCCGGTCTCGACCGAAGTGGCCCATCGGGTGATTGCCACCAATCTGACAGCCCCCGTGGAAATGGCGGCAGGTTTTTTGCCGCATCTGCGGGCGCAGCCTCGGGCCGCGCTGGTCACCGTATCCTCGGGGCTGGCTTTCGTGCCCAAAGCCACGACCCCGCTCTATTCAGCCAGCAAGGCCGCGATCCATTCGTGGTCGCAATCGCTGCGCCACCAGCTGCGGGACACATCGGTGCGCGTGCACGAGATCGCGCCGCCGCTGGTGGCGACCGAGCTGACGCCGGGCCAGTCGCAGGTGGCGGCGGCCCTGCCGCTTGACGCTTTCATCTCGGAGGTGGTCGGGCAGATGCAGCGCCCGGATGTGCCCGACGAGATTTTGGTCGAGCGTGTGCATTTCCAGCGCTTTGCCGAGAGCGAGGGCCGGTTTGCAGCAGCCTTTGCCGCCATCAATGGCTAGGCTTCCATATGGCGGCGGAAATTCTCCAAGATCGCCTGCCAGCCCATCTGCTGCATGGCGGGCGGGCTTTGAGTCTCCGGCTCGAAGCGGGTGGTGACGCGGGTGCCCCCCGCCACCGGCTCGAAAGCGGTCACCGCCTCGCGCCCGTCATCAAGGCGGATCGCCAGCAGCCGTTCCGGCGCGATCTCGGTGAAGGTCGCGCCGAAATCGAAGGCGAAGCTGCCGTCTTTCGCGGCCATCTTCGAGACCATCCGCCCGCCGACCCGCAGATCGACCTCGGAATGCGGGCAATGCCAGTCGGGCGAGGCGAAATTCCACTCCATGATCCGGGCGGGCTCTGTATAGCCCGCCCAGACCGCGTCCGGCGCGGCGTTGATGGTCGTCTGAACGGTCAGCTTGTCCATTGGGATCTCCTCGGAACGGGCTTTAGGTGCAAATGGTTGCATTCGGCGGGGAGGCGGGCAAGAGTTTGCGCAAAGAGTGTATCAGGACCTGTCATGATCCGTCCCGAGTTGCGTCGCGCGATTGCGCATCATTCCGAAGTGCTGCTGGCGCTGGTGCCGCTGGCGGCCGGGCTGTGGCTTGTCTGGCTGGGCGGCTGGGTGCTTTTGCCTGTCGGGCTGGCACTGGTGGCAGGGGCTGTCGCCTGGGCGGTGGTGGCGTGGCGCAGGCTGCGCTTTGCGCGTGATGCGGTGGCGCCCGGTATGGTGGAGATCGATGAAGGCCAGATCGGCTATTTCGGGGCGGGGCGGCTGCTGGGCGGACAGGTGGCGCTGCGCGATCTGGCCGAGATCCGGCTCTTGCATCTGAACGGCCGCCATCTCTGGCGGCTCAAGACCGCCGATGGGCAGGCCCTGCTGATCCCCGTCGATGCGGCGGGTGCTGCGCAACTCTATGATGCCTATGCAAGCTTGCCCGGAACCGACATGCGCGCGATTTCTGCGGCATTGGATCGGCGCGTGACCGCACAGGTTTTGTGGAAGCGCTCGTCTGGCTGAGATCGCATTGCGCTTGACTTGACCCGCTATTCGTCACACCTCTTGCCCTCCAAAGGGCCACAAGATTTAGGAGCGTCCATGTCCATTCCGCAGCAGGGCGGTGGCCCGATCGAAGATTTCGCACAGCTTGCCGAATATATGGCCGAGGGCGAAAAGCCCAAGGATGACTGGCGTATCGGCACCGAGCACGAGAAGTTCGGCTATTGCGAGAAGGCCCAGAAGCCGCTGCCCTATGAGGGGCCGTGCTCCATCAAGGCAATGCTGGAAGGCCTGCGCGATACCTATGGCTGGACGCCGGTCGAGGAGCAGGGCAATATCATCGGCCTGACCCATAATGGTGCCAATGTCAGCCTCGAGCCGGGTGGCCAGCTGGAACTGTCGGGCGCGCCTCTGGAGACCATCCACCAGACCTGCGACGAGGTGAACCAGCACCTGCGCGAGGTGCAGAGCATCGCCGACAAGATCGGGGCGCGTTTCATCGGGCTGGGGGCTGCGCCGCAATGGGGCGAGGCCGAGATGCCGATGATGCCCAAGGGCCGCTACCGCCTGATGACCGACTATATGGATAGTGTCGGCACCATGGGCAAAACCATGATGTACCGGACCTGCACTGTTCAGGTGAATCTCGATTTCGCCTCCGAAGCCGACATGGTGCAGAAGATGCGCGTGGCGCTGTCGCTGCAGCCGGTAGCCACGGCGCTGTTTGCCAATTCGCCCTTCCTTGATGGCAAGCCCAACGGGTTCAAATCATGGCGCGCCAATGTCTGGCAGAACCTCGACGAGGCGCGCACCGGCATGCTGCCTTTCGTGTTCGAGGAGGGCTTCGGCTATCAGGCTTGGGTCGATTACGTCCTCGATGTGCCGATGTATTTCGTCTATCGCGATGGCAAATATATCAATGCTCTGGGCCAGTCTTTCCGTGACTTCCTGAAGGGCGAGCTGCCCGCGCTGCCGGGCGAGAAGCCCACGCTTTCGGATTGGGCCGACCATATGACCACCGTCTTCCCCGAGGCGCGGGTGAAGAAATTCATCGAGATGCGCGGGGCCGATGGGGGCCCGTGGCGCCGTCTTTGCGCGCTTCCGGCCTTCTGGGTGGGGCTGACCTATGACCAGTCTGCGCTGGATGCGGCATGGGATCTGGTGAAGGGCTGGGATCACGAGACCCGCGAGGGTCTGCGTCGCGCCGCCGCGAAAGATGCGCTTCAGGGCGAGTATAACGGTATCAAACTTCATGATCTGGCGCGTGAAGCGGTGGCGATCTCGCAATCCGGCCTCAAGGCCCGCGCCAAGCCCGGTGCCGGCGGACTGGTCCCCGACGAGACCCATTTCCTCAACGCGCTGGAAGAAAGCGTCGAGACGGGGCGCGTGCCCGCCGATGAACTTCTGGAAAAATACCACGGCGAATGGCAGGGCGATCTGTCGAAGATCTATCGCGAGTACAGCTACTGATCCTTTGCCCGACCAAAGAATGCACAAAGCGCGGGGGTATCCCCGCGCTTTTTCATTTGCCGATGTTCTGCCCTTTGAGGGGGCCGTTTACTGTGGTTCGGGGCCGAAGCGGTTCGTCCCCTCGCGGGTGCGGCCCAGCATGAAGATGAACAGGATGATCTGGCCGAAAAGCGGCAGGAAATGCAGCAGGAGCCACCAGCCCGTGCGGTCGATATCGTGCAACCGCCGCACCGAGACCGCCAGAAGCGGGATCAGAACCGCCAGCGAGAACAGGAATTCGAGCAGCCCGCCATTGGAGATGAACCACGCATGGCCTTCGCCCGCGCCCATCGAAAGCCCGCCGAAGATCGCGCCGTCCACAAGGCTGAGGAGGAAATTGCCCAAGAGCACAAAGAGCACGAACCACCAGAACTCGGCGCGGCGCGCGCGCCCCGTAAAACGGGCATAGTTCTGGGTAAGGCAGGTTTTTACTGCGGATTGGAATGTCATCGGTCCCTCATAGGTTTCGGGGGCAACGATGGTGGCCCCCGCAAGGTTCCCTCAGCCCTTCTTGCCGATCTTGGGCTCGGTGCCTTGTGCCAGACGCGAGATATTGGCGCGGTGGCGCCAGAAGATCAGCACCGCAAGGATTGCCAGCAGCAGCATCAACTGCCGTTCGCCCATCAGCAGCGCCAGCGGCACGGATAGCGCCGCCGAGACCAGCGCCGAAAGCGAGGAGATGCGCGTGGCCAGAGCCGTCAGCAGCCAGATCCCGCAGGCCGCGAGACCCAGCGGCCAGTAAAGCGCCAGCACCGTGCCGAGGAAAGTGGCCACGCCCTTGCCGCCACGGAATTTCAGCCAGACCGGATAGAGATGGCCCAAGAAGGCAAAGCCCCCCGCCAGCTGTGCGGCCAGTGGATCTGCCATGAAATAACGCACCAGCAGCACCGCAATCGCGCCTTTGCCCGAATCGAGCAGGAGCGTGGCAAGGGCTGCGGGCTTGTTACCCGTGCGCAGCACATTGGTCGCCCCGATATTGCCCGAGCCGATCTGGCGCAGATCGCCCAGACCCAGCATTCGGGTGATCACGATACCGAAGGGGATCGAGCCCAGAAGATATCCCAGCAGGGACACAAGGGCCAGAATGGCCGGGGTCTGTTCGGTCACCGGGATGCTCCTCTTTGATTAGGCGGTCTGGTTGGCGCGGTCGAAGACCTTGGCGCCTGCGACGAAGGTCGTCAGCACCTTGCCCTCCATGCGCTGGCCGTCAAAGGGGGTATTCTTCGATTTCGACTGCAATGTCCACCGGTCGAGCACGAAAGGTGCATTCGGATCGAAGAGCACGAGATCGGCGGGGGCTCCCTCGGCGAGTCGGCCCTGCGGCAGGCCCAGACGTTTGGCAGGGTTGAGCGACATGGCGCGGAAGAGCTGCGGCAGGCTCAGATGGCCCGCGTGATAAAGGCGCATCGCCGCCGGAATGAAGGTCTCGAGCGCCACGGCGCCGGAGGCGGCTTCCTCGAAGGGCAGGCGCTTGGATTCCTCATCGGCGGGCGTGTGCATCGAGCAGATGATATCGATATGGCCATCGGCCACGGCCTCGACCATCGCCAGGCGGTCCTCTTCGGAGCGCAGCGGCGGAGTTACCTTGAAGAAGGTCCGGTAATCGCCCACATCCAGCTCGTTCAACGTCAGGTGGTGGATAGAGATCCCCGCCGTCACATCCAGACCCGCCTGTTTGGCGCGGGTCAGCGCGGGCAGGGAGCGGGCGGTGGTGATCTGGTCGGCATGGTAGCGCACGCCGGTCATCTCGACCAAGGCCAGATCGCGCTCGAGACCCATCCGCTCGGCCATCGGCGAGACACCCGGCAGGCCGCGCAGCGAGGCGAATTTGCCGGAGGTCACGGCCGAGCCCTTGGAAAGCCCCGGCTCCTGCGGATGGCAGACCACCAGCGCGCCCAGCGACCGCGCATAGGTGAAGGCGCGCGAGAGCACCTTGTTATCGGTGCTGACATGGGTCACATCGCCAAAGGCCAGCGCGCCCGCATCCATCAGGAAACCGAGTTCCGTCATTTCGCGGCCCTCGCGGCCCTTGGTCAGCGCCGCCATATGGTGGATGCGAACGGGGGCCTGTGCCGCGCGGCGCGTCACGAATTCCAGCGTCTCGGGATTGTCGATAGCGGGGGTCGTGTCGGGGCGGGCGATCACGGTGGTCACCCCGCCTGCCGCAGCCGCAAGCCCTGCGGTGCGGAAGCTCTCGCGGTGACGCTCGCCCGGCTCGCCGATTTTCACGCCCAGATCCACGATCCCCGGCGCCAGATATTTGCCACCGCAATCGATCACCTCGGCGCCTTTGGGGGCGGACATCTGCCCGATGGCGGCGATCTTGCCGTCATCAATCACCAGATTGCCCGTGGTCTCGGTCAGGGCCTCGGGGTCGATCAGGCGGGCATTTTCAAGAAACAGGGTCATGGGGTCACCTCACTGGCTGTGGCCTGCCCGGATCTGGCGGATCAGGTCGGAGACTTTTTCAGCGTCTGCAATATCGTGGAAATAGGCGGGAACGGCGTCATGGACGGGCATGTCGTCCATGCGCATGGATTGCGGGCGGCGCTGGCGTGTGCCGATCTGCACCGAATGCGGGTCATTGTCATCAAGCCGCCCGGCATCGTCATCGACAAAGAGCGAGAAGCGCGAGAGCTTGGCATTTGTGGCGGGGCCGGTGGCAATATAGGCCGCACGGTCGGTCAGCAGATAGCGCTCGGCATGCGGGTTGCGGCGGATGGCGATGATTTGCCCGATCAGCCAGACGAGCGCGAGCGCCGAGAACACCACGGGCACTTCCAGATCGCGCTGGGTGGTGGCAAAGAAGGCCGTCCAGAGCACCGCGATCGCCAGCAGCACGGCTGGACCCCGCGCCGTGTTATGCAGCACCGATCCCATGCGCATCCCCTGCCAGAGCACGGCCTCATCGGTGGGAATCCGGCCGCTCCACGGGGCATGCAGCCGCGAATGCGGTGTGGTTATGCGCGGGATCGGGCTCATTGCGCGGCATCCCGCCTCTGGCGGGCGGCCTCGATCTGCGCGATGGCTTCTTTCGCATCGGCCAGATGCTCGATGCGGAAGCGGCGACCATCATTATTGATGATCTGCACATCGCCCAGAAACGGGATCAGCTTCTGGATTTCCAGAAGCAGGAGCGAGCGCCCGCGCGGACCGATCAGCCGCCGGTCGGTCAGATACCATGTCACGGAAAACACCCGACGATAGCCCATCGTCACCGCAAAAACCTGCGCGATCAGCACGACCCCCATCAGCGCCAGAAGATTCTGGCCCGAGGTGATCAGGTTGCCGACAAACAGCGCCACTGCGAGCGTGGTCAGCACCCAGAAGATCTGGATCGAGAAAAAGCGCCGCCGATCCGCGCGGAACGCGGCAAGGGGCGTCTCGTCAGGGCTCGTATCGGGCGTGTCAGGCATAGGTGCCTTCACTAAGCGCACGGCCCCGCTCGGCGCGCAGGTTACGTGCCAGAAGGTCCATGCAGGCCTGACGCACGGCCACGCCCATCTCGACCTGTTCTTGAATGACCGAGCGGTTGATATCATCAGCGATGGTGCCGTCGATCTCGACGCCACGGTTCATGGGGCCGGGATGCATGACAATGGCATCGGGCTTGGCATAGGAGAGCTTCTCGGCATCGAGCCCGTAGCGGTGGAAATATTCGCGCTCCGACGGGATGAAGCCGCCATCCATCCGCTCTTTCTGGAGCCGCAGCATCATGACCACATCGGCATCCTGCAGTCCCTGACGCATGTCGTCACAGACCTCGACACCCAGATCGGCCACGCCTGCGGGCATCAGGGTCGGCGGACCTACAAGACGCACACGGTTTTCCATCTTGCCCAGCAGGATCATGTTCGAGCGTGCCACGCGGCTATGGGTGACATCGCCACAGATGGCCACGGTCAGCCGCGAGATGCGGCCTTTCTCGCGGCGGATGGTCAGCGCATCCAGAAGCGCCTGTGTCGGGTGTTCATGCTTGCCATCGCCCGCGTTGAGCACCGCGCATTCGACCTTCTGCGCCAGAAGGTCCACCGCGCCCGAATTCTGGTGGCGCACGACCAGCAGATCGGGATGCATCGCGTTGAGCGTCAGCGCGGTATCGATCAGGGTCTCGCCCTTTTTCACCGAGGAGGTCTGCATCGACATGTTCATCACATCCGCACCCAGACGTTTTCCGGCCAGCTCGAAGCTTGCCTGCGTGCGGGTCGAGTTCTCGAAGAACATGTTGATCTGGGTCATGCCGGCGAGCGCGTCGGTCTTCTTCACCGTGCGGCGGTTCAGGTCGACATATTTCTCGGCCAGATCCAATACGGTCAGAATATCTTCCTGAGAGAGATGCTCGATCCCCAGAAGGTGCCTTTGCCGAAACGCCATTGCAGCCACTCCTTATCCCGCCATGTTGGCGGGCTTATCGCAAATCGGAGCGGCTGCGTCCAGAGTGGATCACGGCCATCGGGTGGCGGGACAGAGCCGTAACGCCCGCCCCGCCGCTTTGCCGCGCCCGTCCCTGCACAGCCGGAGATTGAATATTGCGACATTTCGAGCACAGGATGATAAGCCTTTTGTGGGGGTATCTTCTCTTTTTATAGATTGCGGTTATCGGGCGATGGCCTGCTGGTTTGGAGCAGGCTTGGGAGAGTTTGAATGAAATATGTTATTATTGGTGGTGCCGCGCTGGCCCTGTCCTCGACCGTCGCTTTTGCTGGCGGCTATACGACCCCCGTCGTCGAGGCCGCTCCGGTGGCCACGGCCGTTGTCGCACCGGTCGTTGACTGGTCGGGGGCCTATGTCGGTGGCAATGTGAACTATGGTTCGGCATCCATTGACGCGACCGGTGATCTCGGCGACCTGCTGGAGGCTTTCGGCGCTGACAAAACTCTGGCCGAGCCCGATGGGGCAAGCGCTGCCCTGCGCGCAGGCTATGATTGGCAATTCGGCCAGACGGTGCTCGGACTGGGTGGCGAATACAACTTCGGCAAATACAAATCGGGTCTCGCGAACGGCTATGACGCGTTTGTTGGCGAAGATGTGGATTTCGAGATCAAGAATGTCGCCACGATCTTCGCGCGCGCAGGTTATGCGTTCAACGATAAGTTCATGGCCTACGGCCTGCTTGGCTATAGCTGGGGTAAGCTTGAAGCCTCGGTCGATGGTCTGGGCAGCGAGGAAGAGGATCTTGACGGCGTGACCATCGGTCTGGGTGGCGAGTATCTGATCAACGACAAATGGTCGGCCTATGGCGAATACGCCTACACGGATTTCGGCGATATCGACAATACCGAGGGGAATGTCGAAGCCGATCTGCACCAGATCAAAGCCGGTGTGAGCTACCGCTTCTGATTTTCGGGAGCCTATGGTCAGGGGAGGGCGGTCCATGCGGGCCGCCTTTTCTTTTGGCCCTCGCCAAAAGAAAACCTCCGCATTGATTTGCGGAGGTTTGTGGCATGGTTCGTGAAACCCGTAAAGCTTAACGGCTGAACTTCTTGTGTTTCACGCGCTTGGGCTCGGTGGCATCGGGGCCGAGACGGCGGATCTTGTCGGCCTCGTAATCCTCGAAGTTGCCCTCGAAGAACTCGACATGGCCTTCGCCCTCGAAGGCGAGGATATGCGTGCACAGACGGTCAAGGAAGAAGCGGTCGTGCGAGATGATCACGGCCGAACCCGCAAAATCCTCGATAGCCGCTTCCAGCGCCTGCAGCGTTTCCACGTCGAGGTCGTTGGTCGGTTCGTCGAGCAGAAGCACATTGCCGCCCGATTTCAGCAGCTTGGCCATGTGGACGCGGTTACGTTCCCCGCCCGACAAGAGGCCCACTTTCTTCTGCTGGTCGGCGCCTTTGAAGTTGAACGCCCCGCAATAGGCGCGCGAGGCGATCTGCGCATCGCCCAGCACGATCATCTCGGCACCCTCGGAGATCTCTTCCCAGACGTTCTTGTTGGGGTCGAGCGCATCGCGCGACTGGTCCACATAGGACAGTTTCACGGTCTCGCCGACCTTGATCGTGCCCTCGTCGGGTTGTTCATTGCCGGTCAGCATCTTGATCAGCGTGGATTTACCTGCGCCGTTCGGACCGATGACGCCCATGATGCCGCCCGGCGGCAGCGAGAAGGACAGGTTCTCGATCAGGAGCTTGTCGCCCATGGCTTTGGTCAGGTTCTCGACCTCGAAGACCTTGCCGCCCAGACGCGGGCCGTTCGGGATGACGATCTGCGCCTTGCCCACACGGTCCTTGACGCCCTCGTCGGCCATTTTCTCGTAGGCTGCGATACGCGCCTTGGATTTCGCCTGACGGGCCTTGGCACCGGCGCGGATCCATTCGAGCTCTTTCTCGAGGACCTTCTGCTTGGCCTTGTCCTCGCGGGCTTCCTGCTCCATGCGCTTGGCTTTCTGCTCGAGCCAGCTCGAGTAGTTGCCTTCCCACGGAATGCCGCGGCCGCGTTCCAGCTCGAGGATCCACGAGGTGATATCGTCGAGGAAGTAACGGTCGTGGGTCACGCAGAGGATGGTGCCCTTGTATTCGATCAGGTGCTTTTGCAGCCACGCGATGGTTTCGGCATCGAGGTGGTTGGTCGGCTCGTCGAGCAGCAGCATATCGGGCGCTTCCAAGAGCAGCTTGCACAGCGCCACACGGCGGCGTTCACCGCCCGAAAGGGTCGACACATTGGCATCATCGGGCGGGCAGCGCAGGGCTTCGAGCGCGATATCGACCTGACTGTCGATATCCCACAGGTTCTCCGCGTCGATCTCGTCCTGCAGCTGGGCCATTTCATCGGCGGTCTCGTCCGAATAGTTCATCGCCAGCTCGTTATAGCGCTCGAGCTTGGCGGTTTTGGCGGCCACGCCTTCCATCACGTTCTCGCGCACGGTCTTCTCTTCGTTCAGCTCGGGCTCCTGCGCGAGGTAGCCGACCTTGGCTCCTTTCGCGGCCCAGGCTTCGCCCTGGAAGTCCTTATCCATGCCGGCCATAATCTTCAGCAGCGTGGATTTACCCGCGCCGTTGACGCCGACCACACCGATTTTCACACCGGGCAGGAAGTTGAGGCGGATGTTTTCAAAGCATTTCTTGCCACCGGGATAGGTCTTCGAGACACCATCCATATGGTAGACGAATTGGTAGGAGGCCATGCGAATTCCCTTTGGTTCGAGGCAGGTTTGGCGGCCTTTCTAGTCTGAAATGGCGTTTGATAAAAGAGGGCAAGCGCACCGAAGTAGTTAGCAGGCTTATAAGAGTCAAGGTGCGTTTTCGCACATTAGCCTGCTAACTAACTGCGTTTAACTTACGATCCGAACGTTTATATCAACCTCATGAACTGAACGAGACCCCGGCCGGCATAGCCACATGACTCAGCCAATGACCGAGATCTCTAGGAAAACTGGAGAAATGCTATGAAACTTTCGAAATTTGCCGCCGCCGCCCTGATTGGTCTGACTGCAACTGCCGGTGTGGCGTCCGCCGCGCCGCTGAACTACCCGATGCTTGCCCGTAACGGGATCGACGCGTCGCAATACAGCGACAGCGAGGCCCGCCAGATCAACACCGCTCTGCGCAACGGGGATGTGACCACTGCTCGATACTACATCAACCACGAGGATCGTGCGGTCGAGCATCCGGCCGATGTGAACCCCGGCACGGCACAGCTTGCCGCGCAACTCGGCCTGAACCCGGGCAATTACACCACGGGGGAACTCGAGGCGGTCAGCACGGCGCTGCGCAGTGACAACATGCAGAACGTGGCCTTCGTCGAGGCCCATGATAACCGTATGGTTCCGGGTGCCAAAGGTGTCGTAACCCCGGGCAAGGCGCAGATCGCCGCCCAGCTTGGCGTCAACCCTGCCGACTATACCGATGCCCAACTGAACCTGATGATGTCGAATGTTGTGGGCAATGGCGACTCTGGCCTTATCACCGCGCAACACAACTATAAATAAGCATCTGTGACGGTTGATGTTTCAAGTCGGCCTGCAATATGCAGGCCGACTTTTCCGTGTGATGAATTATCGGGCGAATAAATCGGGTGCCTGCCGCCTGATTGGCCATAATGCGCATCGTTGCCCATCTGCTGTGCAAGCCAGCACAGTGTTTCTAAGCGCGCTTTGGTTCCCTTTTAGGGCTGGTAGGCATATATCAGTTTTATGACAGTTTGAACTGATTGGTTTATTTCAAGTTGTTGATATGAAAGGGTCTGCAATGAAAATGCTGGTGCTATCTTCTGTTCTGGCCACATTCGCTGTGACCTTGTCCGGCCCTGTCATGGCGCAGGATGCGACGCGCAATGCGCAGATCGCTGCGATCCTTAAGGCAGGCGGGATGGAATTCGTTACCCGTGACCTCAAGACGCTCGATTTTGCCGAAGAGGCGCAGGATGCCCAACCTGCCGCGACCGACCAGAATTCCTGAAATCCGTGCCTTTCGGCACAGGGCCGCTAGATCAGATTAAACCTTAAAGCCGCTGTGGAAATCCCCTATGACTGGGGCCACAACCAATAGGCCTGTCTGATGCTCGATACCCTCCGCACTCTCTATGACGGCGATAGCGACCGCGCCCATCGCTTCCGCTATACTCTGCTTGCCTTCGATATCGCCACGGTGGTCTTTGTGATCGCGACCTCCTTCATCGAGCGCACGATGATTGTCACCCTTCTGGATATCGGGATCGGTGTGGTGATCGTCGCCGATTTTGTGGCCCGTTTCGCCATTGCTCCGCGAAAATGGAGGTTCTGGACCCAGACCGCGACACTGGCCGATCTGGTGGCGATGGTGTCCTTTCTCGTGCCGCTGGCGGGGGAGGGGTTGGGCTTCCTGCGGGTCTTGCGCACGCTACGCCTGCTCCACGCCTACCAGACGCTCTCGCGGCTCAGGCAGGACTGGCCGTTTTTCCGCAAGCATCAGGATGTGCTGCTGGCCGCGATCAATCTTGCGGTGTTCCTGTTTGTGATGACGGGGCTCATCTATGTCACGCAGGAAAAGGTCAACGACCAGATCAACAACTATGCCGATGCGCTCTATTTCACCGTGACGACGCTGACCACGACCGGCTTTGGCGATATCACCCCCAAAGGCGAGTGGGGACGGATGATCTCGGTCGCGATCATGATCTTTGGCGTGACGCTCTTCCTGCGGCTGGCGCAGGTGCTGTTCCGGCCCGTCAAGGTGCGGTATGAATGCCCGACCTGCGGGCTGAAGCTGCATGATGCCGATGCCGTCCATTGCAAACATTGCGGCGAGACCGTGCATATCGACACCGAAGGGCAGCTTTGAGGGGGCTCAGACGAGCCGCCCCCAGAGGTCGTAATCGGAGGCCTCGTCCACCTCGACGGTGACCATATCGCCCACGCTCAGGGCCTCGAAGCCCTCGTCGATAAACAGGTTGCCGTCGATCTCGGGCGCGTCGGCGCGGGTGCGGCAGGTGGCGCCCTCTTCGTCGATCTCGTCCACGATCACCTGTTGCAGTGTGCCGACCTTGGCCTGAAGTTTGGCCTCGGAGATCTCCTGCGCCTTCTCCATGAAGCGGTTCCAGCGGTCCTGCTTGACCTCCGCATCCACATGGTCGGGCAGATCGTTCGAGCGTGCCCCATCCACGTTTTCATACTGGAAGCAGCCGACACGGTCGAGTTTTGCCTCGTCCATCCAGTCCAGCAGATACTGGAACTCCTCTTCCGTCTCGCCGGGATAGCCCACGATAAAGGTCGAACGCAGCACGATCTCGGGGCAATCCGCCCGCCATGCGGCGATTTCGTCCAGCGTCTTGGCCGAGGCCGCGGGCCGCGCCATGCGTTTGAGCACATCGGGATGCGCATGCTGGAAGGGGATATCCAGATAGGGCAGGGCCAGTCCCTCCGCCATCAGCGGGATCAGGTCACGCACATGCGGATAGGGGTAGACATAATGCAGACGCAGCCACGCATCGGCGTCCTTCACCATCTTGCCCATCTCGCGGGTCAGGTCGGTGATATGGGCGCGGACCTCGCCGCCTTTCCATGGGCTCAGGTCATGCTTGCGGTCCAGACCATAGGCCGAGGTATCCTGAGAGATCATCAGGATCTCGCGCACACCTGCCTCCAGAAGTTTCTCGGTCTCGCGCAGGATCGCATGCGCCGGACGCGAGGCCAGACGCCCACGCATATCGGGGATGATGCAGAATTTGCACTTGTGGTTACAGCCCTCGGAGATCTTGAGATAGCTGTAATGGCGCGGGGTCAGCTTCACGCCCTGGGCGGGCATCAGGTCGATGAACGGGTCGGGCGAGGGCGGGACCGCGCCATGCACGGCATCGAGCACCTGCTCGAATTGCTGCGGGCCGGTCACTGCCAGCACCTTGGGATGCACGCCGGTAATATAGTCGGGCTCGGCGCCCAGACAGCCGGTGACAATCACCTTGCCGTTTTCCTTCAGCGCCTCGCCAATGGCCTCAAGGCTTTCCGCCTTGGCGCTGTCCAGAAAGCCGCAGGTATTCACGATGACCGCTTCGGCGCCCGTATAGTCGGGGCTGATGGCATAGCCTTCGGCGCGCAGGCGGGTCAGGATCCGCTCGCTATCCACCAGCGCCTTGGGGCAGCCGAGGCTGACCATGCCGATCTTCGGCTGGCCGGGGCGTGCGGGCTCGTCCACGCGGATACGGGGCGCAAGGTCGGGCCGCAGGTTCGGAGGGTTCTGGCTCATGTCGCTTCCCGTGTCATGGTGGCTAATGCGAAGGGCGAGCCAAGGCCCGCCCTTTGTTGTGCTGCAGATACTCCCTTGAGGGGGCATGCTGCAAGTCCTTTGCCCGAAGGCCGGTTTATTCGGGGGCCGGTTTACTTGCCCAAGCAGTAGCGCATGACGGCCTTTTGCGCATGCAGGCGGTTCTCGGCCTCGTCGAAGATCACCGAATGCGGCCCGTCCATGATCTCGCTGGTGGCCTCGTCATTGCGATGCGCGGGCAGGCAATGCATGAAGAGCGCATCGGGATTGGCGTGTTTCATCAGCTCCGCGTTGACCTGATAGGGGCGCAGCTGGTTATGGCGGCGCTCCTTGGCCGATTCGGGGTCATGCATCGAGACCCATGTATCGGTCACGATCAGATCGGCCCCCTCGACGGCCTTCACCGGATCGCGCTCGATCTCGCATTTCACGCCCATATTGCGCGCGAAATCGACCCACTCGCGCTCGGGGTCGAGCGTTTGCGGGCCGGTAAAAGTGAAATCGAAGCCGAACTGGCCTGCCGCATGCATGAAGGAGGCGCAGACATTGTTGCCGTCGCCCGACCAGACCACCTTCTTGCCCTTGATCGGCCCGCGATGCTCCTCGAAGGTCATGATATCGGCCATGATCTGGCAGGGATGGGTGCGGTTGGTCAGGCCGTTGATCACCGGCACGGTGGCATATTCTGCCATCTCCAGAAGGGTCTCTTCCTCGAAGGTGCGGATCATGATCAGGTCCACATAGCGCGACAGCACACGGGCGGTATCGGCAATCGTCTCGCCATGGCCAAGCTGCATGTCCGAGCCCGACAGCACGAGCGTCTGCCCGCCCATCTGGCGCACCCCTACATCGAAGCTCACGCGGGTCCGCGTCGAGGGTTTCTCGAAGATCAGCGCGACCATATGGCCATCCAGCGGCTTTTCCGCATCGGCCATACCCTTGGGCTGGCCGCGGCGGGCATCCTTCATGGCGCGCGCCTGATCGATCATGGCCCGGAGATCGGCCTGCGAGGTTTTATGGATATCAAGGAAATGGTTCATCGGTCTTGCTTTCTGTCTCCCGAAAGGCTCGGGGTCTTTCGGGTCAGTTGCTTTTGGCCTCGAGGCTCTGGGCGGCGCGGTCCAGACGGTTCACCGCCTCGCTCAGATCCTCTTCCGAGATATTCAGTGCGGGCAGCAGGCGCAGCACATTATCGCCTGCGGGCACGCTCAGCAGATGCTGGGCGTAGGCCGCCTGCACCACATCGCCGCAGGGCACCTTGCATTTCAGGCCCAGCATCAGGCCCATGCCGCGCACCTCCTCGAAGATATCGGGATGGGTGGCCACGAGCCCTTCGAGCTTCTGGCGCATGAAGCCCGCCTTGGCGTTGACCGCATCGAGGAAGGCCGGATCATTGACGATCTCGATGACTTTGGCGCCGATCGCGCAGCCCAGCGGGTTGCCGCCATAGGTGGAGCCATGGGTGCCCGCGACCATGCCGGAGGCGGCCTCCTCGGTGGCCAGCACACCGCCCAGCGGGAAACCACCGCCGATGCCCTTGGCCATCATCATGATATCGGGGGTCACTCCCGACCATTCATGCGCAAAGAGCTTGCCGGTCCGCGCCACGCCACATTGAACCTCATCGAAGATCAACAGGATGCCGGTCTCGTCACACAGCGCGCGCAATGCCTTCATATCCGCCTCGGGCAGCGGGCGGATGCCGCCCTCGCCCTGCACGGGCTCGATCCAGATCGCGGCGGTCTTGTCGGTGATGGTCGATTTGATGAGATCCAGATCGCCCCAGGCGATCTGCGTGAAACCGGGCAGCAGGGGGCCAAAGCCCTTCACCATCTTCTCGGCATGGGGCACAGCCGAGATCGCACCGGTCGAGCGGCCATGGAAGGCGCCATCGAAGGTGATGATCTCGGTCCGGTCCACGCCTTTGGAATACCAGTATTTGCGCGCCATCTTGATGGCCAGCTCGGCAGCCTCGGTGCCCGAGTTGGTAAAGAAGACCGTATCGGCAAAGCTGTTATCAACCAGCATATCCGCCAGCTTCTGTTGCAGCGGGATCTGGTAGAGGTTCGACACATGCCACAGTTTCTGCGCCTGATCGGTCAGCGCCTCGACCAGTTCCGGCGCGGCATGGCCCAGCACATTCACCGCGATACCGGCGCCCATATCCAGATATCGGCTGCCATCCTCCGTCTCGAGCCAGCTTCCCGATCCGCGGGTGAAGGCCAGCGGTGCGCGGTTATAGGTGGGCAGGACGGACGGTATCATGGTGCAAACTCCATAAGGGAAGGCCCATTTGGTGCGACGAACCCCGAGGGGTGTCAAGGCTGGGGCCGATTGAAAGCTGTTTTAGGAAGGGGTGTGGCAATTGGCCACGTCAGATCACCCGCCACGGGGCGGATCGGCGCTAATCAGCGACGTCGGATAGGCGAGATATGGTCAAAACCTGTGATCATGCCCCGCCAATTAGCCGCGGATCGCATCGTTGTAAATCTGGATTCGTCATCCGGCTCAGGATTTCAGCCGGAACCCCACGCGGAACCAGTACCATGCCAGTCCCAGCACGATGCAGAGCCAGAGCGCGATGACCCCCACGCCCTGCAAAGGCGAGGCATCCGATGCCCCGATGAAGCCGTAGCGCGCGCCGTCGATTAGGAAAAAGACGGGGTTCCAGTGCGAGAGCGCCTGAAAGAACGGGGGCAGGGCCTCGACCGAATAGAAGGTGCCCGACAGGAAGGAGAGCGGCGTGATGACGAAATTGGTGAAGGCCGCCATCTGGTCGAACTTATTGGCGATGATCGCGGCCAGAAGGCCCAGGCCCCCCATCAGCATGGCACCCAGCACCACAAATAAAAGTGCCCAGAGCGGATGCGCGATCCCCTGACCGATAGAGACAAACAGTCCCGCGCTGATCACCGCCGCGACAAGCAGCGACCGGCCGATTGCACCCGCCAGAAAGCCCACCAGAAGCTCCCACGGGGCCAGCGGCGGCATCAGCGTATCCACGATGTTGCCCTGAATCTTGGCCACCACAAGCGAGGAGGAGGTATTGGCGAAGGCGTTCTGGATTACCGTCATCATAAGGATACCCGGCGCGAGGAAGGCGAGGAAGGGCACCCCCATCACATCGGCGCGTCCCTTGCCGAAGGCCAGCGCGAACACCACCAGAAACAGCCCTGCCGTGATCAGCGGAGCCAGAACAGTCTGCTGCCAGACCGACATGAAGCGGCGGTTCTCGCGATGGGCAAGGCTGTAGAGACCCAGCCAGTTCACGCGCCCGAAGCGTCTGACGCCCATCTCGCTCTTTGCCTGTGCGCTCATCTGTGTCGTCGTCCTTCATCCAATAGGCCTGCCTGCGTCTGCCGCGCGCCCGCAGGCGGGCATTTTGCGTCGGTGCACTACCTAGTGGCCAAAGGGCATTCGGGCAACTAAGGCACACTGCGTCCGGCATCTGCACAAGAACACAGCTTCTCGTGCTCTGGCATCTTGAAAAAGGGGCTATGGCGGGGTAAATCCATGGCTCTTGAACTTCCGGAGCCGGAAAACCCTTGGGCAGCCTCGGGCCCGTCCGGACCGGAACAGCGAAAGGAAACCCATGTCCTGGACCGATGAACGCGTCGAAACTCTGAAAAAGATGTGGTCCGAGGGCCAGTCTGCCAGCCAGATCGCAAAGGAACTGGGTGGGGTGACCCGTAACGCCGTGATCGGCAAAGTTCACCGTCTCGGCCTTTCGAACCGCACGGCCGCCAGCGAGGCCGCGGCCCCTGCCGCCGCAGCGCCTGCCGCGAAACCCGCGCCGGAGCCGAAACCCGAGCCGAAACCCGCCGCTGCCGCACCGGCACGCCCCGCGCCCAAGCCCGCCGCTCCGGCGGCTGCCGCGCGTCCCGCGCCCGAGCCCGCGCCCAAGCCAGAGGCAGAGCCCGTCACGGATGAGGCGGCTGACGAGGTCGTGGCCGCGCCGATGCGCCGCCAGATCATTCCCGCAGGCCAGCCGCTCCCGCCGCAGCCCTCGGCCAACGAGATCAGTCCCGAGGCGCTGGCCCGCGTAGGCGAGATCGAGAAACATGCCAAGAAGCTCACCCTGATGGAGCTGACCGAGCGCACCTGCAAATGGCCGATCGGCGATCCGGCGACCGATGATTTCTGGTTCTGCGGCCTGCCGACCCAATCGGGCAAACCCTATTGCGAGGCGCATGTGGGTGTGGCCTTCCAGCCGATGAGCTCGCGCCGCGACCGCCGCCGCTGAGCCCTGGCGTCCTGTAAAAGAAAAACCCGCAGCCTTCCGGTTGCGGGTTTTTCCATGTCCTGAGCGTGGTGGCTTCAGTTCGCGGTGGCTGCACCCACGGTGCCGCCGACCACGGCGCCTGCAGGGCCTGCCACCAATGCGCCGCCCAGACCGCCGGTCGCCGCGCGCTCGGTCGCGTTATGGCCGCAGGCGGCGAGCAGGGCGAGAACGGCAATCGCAGGGGTCATTTTCACGAGTTTCATCGCAATCATCCTTTCAAATACATTGAAAGCTAGACGCATGAACGCCCAAAAGGTTCCCCCCGCGTTAAAGAGCGTTTCTTACATGCTGCGCACGGTCTCGATCATCAGGGCTACATTCTCGGGATCGGCATCGGGGGTGATGCCATGGCCCAGATTGAAGATATGCGGGCCGTTGCGGAAAGCCTCGACCACGTGGCGGGTCTCCTCGACCAATGCCTGACCGCCGGTGACCATATGGCGCGAGGCCAGATTGCCCTGCACGCAGCCCGAGACCTGCACATGCTCTGCCGCCCATTCGGGGCTGACCGAATTGTCGATGGCCACGCAATCGGCACCGGTTTTCTGGTGGAATCCGATATAGCCCTCGCCCGCTTCGCGCGGGAAGGCGATGACCGGCAGGCCGGGGAAGCGGGCCTTCATCTCTTTGGTGATGCGGGCGGCGGGCTTGACGGCGAACTCCTCGAAATCCGCGTCCTTGAGCGAGCCTGCCCAGCTGTCGAAGAGCTTCACAACCTCGGCACCGGCCTCGACCTGCTTGGACAGATATTCGATGGTCGCATCGGTCAGCAGGTCGATCAGGGCGGCAAATGTGGCGCGGTCCTCGTCTTTCAGCTTATGCGCGGGGCCCTGATCGGGCGTGCCGCGACCGGCGACCATATAGGTGGCCACCGTCCATGGCGCACCGGCAAAGCCGATCAGCGTGGTTTCCTTGGGCAGTTCCTGCGACAGGATTTTCACCGTCTCGTAAACGGGGTTCAGCACCTCGTGGATATCGTCACGGGTCTTCAGCCCGCGCAGCCCCTCGGGGCCGGTAATCGTCGAGAGCCGCGGGCCTTCGCCGGTGACAAACCACAGATCCGCGCCAAGCGCCTGCGGCAAAAGAAGAATATCGGCAAACAGGATCGCCGCATCGAACCCGTAACGGCGGATCGGCTGGAGCGTAACCTCGGCGGCCAGTTCGGGGTTGTAGCACAGCGACAGGAAATCGCCCGCCTTGGCGCGGGTGGCGCGGTATTCCGGCAGGTAACGCCCTGCCTGCCGCATCATCCAGATCGGGGGGGTGGGCAGGCGCTCGCCGCGTAGGGCGCGCAGGATCGTTTTGTCGGCCATCTCGTCACTCCTTGGTTGCGCTCTCTAGAACAAGCTGTGGGGGTTCGTGTCAAGCTATGCGCTGTGCTCAAAGCCCGAGTGGCTTTTGTCATGGGCCTTCTTGCAAGGGCGCACGCGCGGGGCTAAGGCTATGGCCATGACACAGATGCCCTCTCCCGATCAGCCCTTGAAGCTTGGCACCCGCGGCAGCCCGCTGGCACTGGCTCAGGCCTATGAAACCCGTGCCCGCCTGATGGCGGCGCATGACCTCCCCGAAGCCGCCTTCGAGGTGGTGGTGATCAAGACGACCGGCGATGACCGCGCGATGATCGCCTCCGACAAGCCGCTCAAGGAGATCGGCAACAAGGGCCTCTTCACGAAGGAGATCGAGGAGGCGATGCTGGAGGGGCGGATCGATATCGCGATCCACTCGATGAAGGACATGCCGACGGTCCAGCCCGAAGGGCTGATCCTCGACACCTATCTGCCGCGCGAGGATGTGCGCGATGCCTTCGTGTCTCTGAAGGCCGCCGGTATCGGGGATCTGCCCGAGGGCGCTGTCGTGGGCACGTCGAGCCTGCGCCGCCGTGCGCAGCTCCTTTATCGCCGTCCCGATCTAAAGCTCGTCGAGTTCCGCGGCAATGTGCAGACGCGCCGCCAGAAGCTCGCCGATGGGGTGGCAGAGGCCACCTTCCTCGCGATGGCGGGCCTCAACCGTCTGGGCATGACCGAGCTGGCCTCGGGTGCCATCGACCCCGAAGAGATGCTGCCCGCCGTGGCCCAAGGGGCCATCGGGATCGAACGCCGGACGGGTGACGAGCGTGCGGCCATGCTCCTGTCGCCCATCCACGATATTCCTACCGAGCAGCGCCTGAATGCCGAGCGCGCCTTCCTCGCCACTCTTGATGGCTCCTGCGAGACGCCGATTGCGGGTCTTGCGCTGATCGAGGGGTCCGAGATCTGGATGCGTGGCGAGATCCTGCGTCCCGACGGGTCCGAATGCCTGCGCGCCGAGGGCCGTGCCAGCCTGTCGGATGCCGAAGAACTGGGGGTCGATATCGCACGCAAGCTTCTCGATCAGGCACCTGCAGGATTTTTCGACTGGAAGGACGCGTAAGATGCTGCCTCCATCAACGGGACGCGTCTAATGGATAGTAAGATGGTAACGGGGGCGCGCAAGGCCCCCGCTTTCTTGATGGAAACCGGTATGCTGCTTGACCGTCTGCGCGATCTTCTGGGGGCCGATCATGTGCTGACCGGCGCCGATATGGCGGGCTATGGCGACGAATTTACCGGCCATTACCACTGGGCGCCGCTGGCCGTGTTGCGCCCCGCAACCACCGAAGAGGTATCGGGTATCCTGCGGCTGGCCTCCGAGAGCCGCACGCCGGTGGTGCCCGTGTCGGGTGGCACGGGGCTCAATGGCGGGCATGAGGCGCAGGGCCGCCTGATGATTTCGCTGGCCCGCATGAACCGGATCCGCGATTTCAACCCTGCCGCCCGCACCATCTCGGTCGAGGCGGGGGTGATCTTGCAGACCATCCACGAGAATGTGGCCCGCGAGGGGCTGATGTTCCCGCTGAGCTTCGGGGCGAAGGGCTCGGCCATGGTCGGCGGGTTCCTGTCGACCAATGCGGGTGGCTCGAATGTGGTGCGCTATGGCAATGCCCGCGCGCTCTGTCTGGGGCTCGAGGTCGTGATGGCCGATGGAGCGGTGATGAACCTTATGACCGCGCTGCATAAGGACAATACGGGCTATGACCTGCGCGATCTGATGATCGGCGCCGAAGGCACGCTGGGCGTGATCACGGCGGCCGTTTTGCATCTGGTGCCCGAGCCCGCCGCCCGTGCCACGGCGCTTCTGGCGCTGCCCGGTTTCCCGCAGGCGCTAAGCCTGCTGAACCGTCTCCAGACGGGGACGGGCGGTGCGATCGAAGCCTATGAATATCTGCCCGATCTGTTCTTCGACCGGATGGCGAGATACAAGCCCGACTGGACCTGTCCGATTACGCCCGCGCCGGTGAATATCCTGCTGGAGATCGCGACCACCGTGCCCGGCGACAATCCGCAATCGCGGCTCGAGGATCTGCTTGAGGCGCCGCTCGAGGCGGGCGATATCCTCGATGCGGTTGTGGCCTCCTCCGAGGCGCAGCGCAGCTACCTGTGGACCATGCGCGAATCGGCGGCCGAGGTGTCGCTCAACGAGGACCCGCTGGTCGATACCGATGTGTCGCTTCCCCTCGATCTGATCGAGCCATGGTTGAACCGTATGAATGCCGAGGTGTCGCGTCTCGATCCGCAGGCGCGGATGATGGCGATCGGGCATCTGGGCGATGGCAACCTGCATTACACCGTCTATCCCTCGGAGAAAGCTTTCGTCGCGCCGATCCGCGATGCGATCTCGCGCGAGGCGGTGATCATGGGCGGCAGTTTCTCGGCCGAGCATGGGGTGGGTCTGTCGAAGCTGGGGTCGATGGCGAAATACAAGGATCCTGTGGCGCTGCGCACGATGCGCGCGATCAAGGCCGCCCTCGATCCGCTCGGTATCCTCAATCCCGGCAAGACGGTGCCCGAAGCCTGATCTGTGCAGGGCGGCAATGCCCGCCCTGCGGCCAAGGGGATTGCAGCCATGCTCAGGAACGGGCATTGGGGGGACATGCGAAAGGAATCCCATGTCCGTCCTTGCTGCCTATAAACCGCTGGTCAAAGATCCCGCGCTTCTGCTCACCGCCGCCCTTATGGTGCTGTTCGGTGCGCATGTGGCCTCGCTTTTGCCACAGGCCTCGACCATCGCGGTGACGGTCTTCGGGCTGGATGACGGGGCCTACTCGCGCATTCTCGTGGTGGCGTCGGTCATTGCGGTGACAACCTCGGTGGGCTTCGGGATTATCGCCGACCAGCGGGCCAACCGGCGCGCCATCGCGCTGGTCTCGGGCGTGTTCCTGACGCTGGGCTCGGGGCTGATGACCCTGCATCCGGGCCCGGTGACCTTTGTTCTGGCGCATGCGATCTTCGTGCCGCTTTCCTCCACGCTTTTCGGGCAGATGTTCGCGCTGGGGCGGTTGGCAGCCTCGGTCCACCCCAAACGCGAGCGCGAGGCGATCCAGTCGAGTCTGCGCGCGCTCTTCGCGCTGCCATGGCTGGGCGTGCTGCCGATCTGGTCGCTGGCCTTCGGCGCGGGCGTCGATCTGATGACCATCTATCCGGTCTGTCTCTGTCTGGCGCTGGCCGTTCTGGTGCTGACCTTCTTTTTCTGGCCGCGCGACGGGGCAACCCGCTGGCCTGATCCGAAATCCGGCCTGACCTTCCGCCAGTCGCTTCAGGAGATGGGCGATTGGCGCATCCTCGTGCGCGTCGTGGCGCTGGGGGCGATCAATGGCGGCGTGGTGCTCTATCTGGTGCTGATCGGGCTTGTGTTCGCGCAGGTGCCCGGACGGGGGGCGGGCGATGTCTCGCTTTATGCCGCGATTACGGCGGGGCTCGAGGTGCCTTTGATGCTGATGGTGCCCGCGATCTCGATGCGGGTGCCGCGGATCACGCTGATCCTTGTGGGCACCGTGCTCTACTGCGTGCATCTGGCCTTCATTCCGGTGCTGGCGTCGAGCCCGCTTCTCTGGGTGCTGCCGGTTTTCGGAGCCTTGGGAGGCGCGTTCATTCTGACCCAGCCGATGGCTTATCTGCAGGATCTCCTGTCCTCGCGTCCGGGGGCGGGGGCGTCATTGCTGGCGTTGCAAAAGCTCATCGGCGATGTCTCGGGGGCAGCGGTCTTTGCCATCGGCGCAGCTGTGGCGGGCTACGGGTTTGTCGCAATGCTCGGATCCGCCCTGGCGATCCTGGCCGCCATGGCGCTTTTTGTGATGGACCGCCGCACGGGCGGCTATCAGGGGCGTCACTCCACCTGATCGAGCAGATCAAGCACCTGCGGCCCCAGCGCCTCGACCACCAGCGTCACGCCCGCCGCCGAAGGGTGGATGCCATCGCCCTGCAGATATTGCGCGCGTTTGGCATCATCATGCTGCGCCTCGGCCAGCGGGGCCAGAAGGTCGGGCACCAGCACCGCGTCATATTTCGCCGCCAGATCGGGATAGATCGCGGTGAAAGCCGTCTGGTAGGCCGCGCCGTAATTGCCGGGCACCGGCACGCCCGCCAGCAGCACCGGCAGATCCTTGTCGGTCACTGCTTTCAGGATCGCGTCCAGATTGGCCTTCGCCTGATCGGGCGCAAGCCCGCGTAGGATGTCATTGCCGCCAAGCGCCACCATCACCGCATCCACCTCGGGCGTCAGCGACCAGTCGATACGGGCGCGCCCGCCCGCCGTTGTATCGCCCGAAACCCCGCCATTGATAATCGTCACATCCTCGCCATGCGCATTCAGCCATGCCTGAAGCTGCGGCACCAGCCCTTCGCCATCGGGCAGGCCATAGCCTTGGGTCAGGCTATCGCCGAAAGCCAGCAGCGTTTTCTCGGCCGCCTGACCCTGCGCGGGCAGAGCGAGCAAGGCAAGCCCGAGGCCGAGGGCGGTAATTCGTTGGCTGGCGCGGTTGTGATATGTCGCGGGCTGCCTATCTTGAGGTTTACGGGGCAGCAAAGAACGGATGCGGGACAGGATGGACATGGCGGATAGTGTGCTTTCCATGAAGGGTGTGGAGCTGGAACTGGAGGGCAATGCGGGGCCTGTCTCGATCCTGAACGGAATTTCACTGGACGTCCAGCGCGGGCAAAGCCTTGGAATGACGGGACCTTCGGGGTCGGGGAAATCCTCGCTTCTGATGGTGATGGGCGGGCTCGAACGCGTCACATCGGGGTCTGTCTTGGCGCTCGGTCAGGATCTGGGCGCGATGAAGGAAGACGCTCTGGCACGCTTCCGTCGCAATCACATGGGGGTGGTGTTCCAGAATTTCCACCTGCTTCCCACGATGACCGCACTGGAAAACGTGGCGCTTCCTCTGGAGATCGCGGGGACGCGCGATGCCTTTGCCCGCGCCAAGGCTGAGCTGGAGGCCGTGGGGCTTTCCCACCGGATGCACCATCACCCGACAGAGCTATCGGGCGGCGAGCAGCAGCGTGTGGCGCTGGCCCGTGCGCTTGCCCCGCGCCCCGAGATCCTCTTGGCCGACGA
This sequence comes from Thioclava kandeliae, assembly GCF_040297545.1. NCBI lineage: Bacteria > Pseudomonadati > Pseudomonadota > Alphaproteobacteria > Rhodobacterales > Paracoccaceae > Thioclava > Thioclava kandeliae. The sequence continues at coordinate 188,939 of NZ_JAYWLC010000005.1, read as the reverse complement.
GCCCACCGGCAATCTCGATGCCAAGACGGGGGCGCAAATCATGGACCTGCTGTTCGGGCTGCGCGACCATTATGGTGCCACGCTCATTCTGGTCACCCATGCTGCCGATCTGGCCGCGCGCTGTGACCGCGTGGTGGGTCTGCGCGACGGGACCGTTGTCTCGGATAGCCGCGCATGAGCGTGTCATGGACCATCGCGCGGCGCGAGCTGCGCAGCGGCTTGCGCGGCTTCCGCGTGTTTTTCCTGTGTCTGATGCTGGGAGTGGCGGCGATTGCCTCGGTGGGGCTGGTGCGCCATGCGATCCAGTCCGCGCTCCATGATCAGGGGGCGGCCCTTCTGGGGGGCGATGCGCAGCTGGAATTCACCTATCGCCGCGCCACGCCCCTTGAGCGCCAGTGGATCGAGGAGCGCGCCAGCCGCGTCTCCGAGGTAATCGATTTCCGCTCCATGCTGCGTCACGGCGAGGGGGACAGCTTGCAGACCGCGCTCATTCAGGTGAAGGGGGTCGATAGCGCCTATCCGCTTTACGGGACCGTCGAAACCGCGCCCGATCTGCCGCTGGATCAGCTCCGGACCCCGCAGGACGGGATCTATGGCGCCCTGATCGACCCCGTTCTGGCGGACCGGATGGGCTTGAAACCGGGCGATCGGGTCGAGATCGGCGGGGTGGCGTTCCGTATGCTGGCGCGGCTTGCCCGTGCGCCCGACGAGACAGGGGCGGGGATCACGCTCGGCCCGCCGGTGATCGTGGCCACGAAGGCGCTGGAGGGCTCGCGGCTCTTGGATGCGGGGGCACTTTTCGAGAGCGAATACCGCGTGGCGCTGCCCCAAGGCACCGATCTCGATGCGCTGAAGGCCGAGGCCCGCATCCGGTTCAAGGATGCGGGCATGAGCTGGAGCGATCGCAGGCGCGCCTCTCCGGGGGCGGACCGTTTTGTGACGCGACTGGGGAGTTTCCTTGTGCTGGTGGGGCTTGCGGGGCTGACCGTGGGCGGAGTCGGGATCTCGTCCTCGGTCTCGAGCTGGCTCGAACGCAAGGCCGCGACGGTGGCCACCCTGCGCGCCATCGGGGCTACGGGGCGCACGATCCGCTGGGTGTTCTACTGGCAGCTGATCGGGCTGACGGTGCTTGGCATCGTGGCGGGGCTTGCGCTGGCGAGCCTTCTGGTTCTGGGCTTTGGCGGGCTGATCGGGCGGGTCATGCCGATTCCCGTGGATTTGCGTCTGGCGCTTGGCCCGATGGCCGAGGCCGCGATGTATGGCGCGCTGGTCACCGCGATCTTCTCGCTCTGGCCGCTCTCGCGCCTGTCGCAGACGCGTGTGGCGCGCCTCTATCGCTCGCGTTCGCGGGGGCTGCCACCCTTGGGGATGCTGGCGCTGATCGCCGCGCTGCTGGCGGTGTTGGTGGGAGCGTCGATGGCGCTCTCTGGCCTGCCCTGGCTGGCGCTTGGCGCTTTGGGCGGTGTGGCTGGGGCGCTGGGCCTGCTGGCGCTGATGGGCTGGCTGACCAAACGCTTAGCGGCGCGGGTGCAGCGCGTGTTGCGCGGCCAACCTGCGCTGCGCGTAGCGCTTGCGGGGATCTCGGGGCCGGGGTCCGAGGCGCTGCCGGTGGTGCTGTCGCTGGGGCTGGGGTTGTCAGTGCTGTCGGCCATCGGGCAGGTGGATGCGGGGCTGCGCAACGCGATCGCCACCGATCTGCCGAAACAGGCACCGGCCTTCTTCCTGCTCGATATCCAGCCCGATCAGCTCGACCCTTTGAAGGCGCGGATGCAGGCCGATCCGCAGGTCGAGCGGGTCGAGACCACGCCCATGCTGCGCGGTGTGATCACGCAGATCAACGGCAAGCCCGCGCGTGAAGGACGCCCCGATCACTGGGTTCTGCGCGGCGACCGTGGCGTGACCTATGCTGCCACGCCCCGCGAGGAGGTGGTGGCGGGCAAGTTCTGGCCCGAGGATTATACCGGCGCCCCGCAGATCAGCTTTGCGGCCGAAGAGGCGAAAGAGATCGGGCTGAAACTGGGAGATACGCTCACGGTGAATATCCTTGGCCGCGATATCACCGCGCCGATCACCTCCTTCCGGAATGTCGATTTCTCGACGGCTGGGATCGGGTTCGTGATCACCTTCAACCCTTCGGCGCTGGCAGGCGCACCGCATACCCATCTGGCCACACTCTATGCCCCCGAGACAGCCGAGCCCGAGATCCTGCGCACGCTTGCGCAGGCCTTCCCCAATGTCACTGCTGTGCCCGTGCGCGAGGCGATCGGGCGCCTGACCGAGGCGCTGCAGGCGATTGCGCGGGCCACCTCTCTGGCGGCAAGTGTGACGCTGGTTACGGGGGTGATCGTGCTGATCGGGGCCTCGGCCTCGGGCGAGGCGCGCCGCGCATGGGAAGCGGCATTGCTGAAGACACTGGGCGCCAGCCGGACCCGTATCCTGACGGCGTTCCTTTTGCGCGCGCTCATCCTCGGCGGCGTCGCGGGGCTGGTGGCCGTGGGGGCAGGGGCCTTGGCCGGATGGGCGGTGCTCACCCGCGTCATGGATCTGGGCTATGCAATGGCTTGGGGGCCGGCGCTGGCGATCCTGTTCACCGGCATGCTGGCGGCACTCCTGTCGGATCTGTTCTTCGTGATCCGTCCGCTGCGGGTGCGTCCGGCCCGCATCCTGCGGCAGGCCGACTGAACGGGCTAACCGAAGGGGCGCATCGATCCCCCTTGTGCTGGACCGGCCAGAGGTCTAGCCTGACACCAAATCCGTTGGGGTGCCCGCAAGGGCTGAGAGGCGATAGCTAACCCATCGAACCTGATCCGGCTCATACCGGCGTAGGAAACGGAACCGAAGCGATGGGTGCAGTCTCTCTGCGCCCCCTTTCTCCGCCCGCGCCCTTGTGCCGGTGACTTTGGAGGAGGGGATATGGTCGCAAGACTTCTGATTATTGCAGGCTCCGATTCGGGCGGCGGTGCGGGGCTTCAAGCCGATATGAAGGCGGCTTCGGCGCTCGGGGTCTATGCGATGACTGCGGTCACGGCTGTCACCGCGCAGAACACGCGCGGTGTGAGCGCCGTGGCGCTGATGACGCCCGAGATGCTGCGCGCCCAGATCCGTGCCTGTCTGGAGGATATCGGCGCGGATGCGGTGAAAATCGGCATGCTCGGCTCGGCGGATCTGGTGCGGGTGGTGGCCGAGGAACTTGCGGGCTTTGCAGGCCCTGTGGTGCTTGATCCGGTGATGATCGCCAAATCCGGTGATGCGCTTCTGGCAGAGGAGGCGGTGGCCGCGCTGACCACCCAGCTCCTGCCAAGGGCGACGCTCCTGACCCCCAACCTGCCCGAAGCCGCTTGTCTCTTGGGCCTGCCCGAAGCGCAGGAGGCCGATGAGGCACAGGCCCGCGCGCTTCAGGCGCTGGGGCCCGGGGCCGTTCTCCTGAAGGGTGGTCATGCGGCGGGCGAGGTCTGTACCGACCTGCTGCTGGCGGATGCGGCCTATCGTTTCACCGCGCCGCGCATCGCCACCCGCAATGCCCATGGCACGGGCTGTTCGCTGGCCTCTGCGGTGGCGGCGGGGCTGGCCTCGGGGAGGCCGCTGCCTGAGGCGGTGGCGCGCGCCCATGACTGGCTGCAGGGCGCGATCCGTGCGGCCGACAGCCTGCAGATCGGGCAGGGCCATGGGCCGGTGCATCATTTCCACGGGATCTGGTCCGAGGAGGCACTGGTATGAGCGTTGATTTCACCATTCTTGGCGCGGGGGTTGCGGGGCTTGCCACCGCGCATGAGCTGGTCGCGCGTGGTGCGCGGGTGCAGGTCATCGACCCCAATGGCGCGGCTGGTCCGCATGGCTGCAGCTGGTGGGCGGGCGGCATGCTGGCGCCGCATTGCGAAAGCGAGATCAGCGAAGAGGTGATCGTGCGCCATGGTCTGGCGGCGGCCGATTGGTGGGCGCGGGCAGGCGTGCCGGTGACCCGTCGCGGCACGCTGGTGGTCACACTGGCCCGCGACCGGCGCGAGCTGGACCGTTTCGCGCGGCGCACCGACGGGCATCGCTGGCTGGAGGGCGCGGAGATCGCCGCGCTGGAGCCCGATCTGGCCGAGCGCCACGCCCGCGCGCTGTTTTTTGACACCGAGGCCCATATCGATCCGCGTATCGCATTGCGCGGTCTGCGCGACGGGCTGGCGGCGAAGGGGGTCGAGATCCTGCCCGATGCCCCGCATCTGGGGCGGCTCGTGGATTGTCGCGGGCTGGCGGCGCGGGATCTACTGCCCGATCTGCGCGGCGTGCGGGGCGAGATGGTGGTGCTGCGCTGTCCGCAGATCACGCTCAGCCGACCGGTGCGGCTGCTGCATCCGCGCTATCCACTCTATATCGTGCCGCGCGGCGACGGGGTTTTCATGCTTGGCGCCTCTCAACTCGAGGGCGACAGCCGTGGGCCCTCGACCCTGCGCTCCACCGTGGAGCTGCTGAATGCGGCCTTCGCGCTGCATCCCGGTTTTGCCGAGGCCGAGGTGCTGGAACTGGGCGCCGATGCCCGCCCTGCATTTGCCGATAACATCCCCCGCGTGGTGGCCGCGCGAGAGCGCACCCATGTCAACGGGCTCTACCGTCATGGCTATCTGATGTCGCCCGCTTTGGCGGTGACGGCGGCCGATTACCTGATGGAAGGCACCATATCCGAACTGTGCAAGGAGGCCGCATGCGCCTGATCGTCAACGGAACGCCAACCGAGGCGGAAGCAGCTACTCTGGCCGAGGCCCTGATGGCTCTGGGCTATGGCGAGGCGAAAGTCGCCACAGCCGTCAACGAGGTCTTTGTGGCCTCTGCCGCCCGCGCGGGCCACGCGCTGCGCGAGGGCGACCGTCTGGAAATTCTCGCACCCCGTCAGGGAGGGTAACATGCCTGTTTTCTATGGCACCGAAATCGCATCGCGGCTGATGCTGGGCACCTCGCAATATCCCAGCCCCGTGGATCTGTCGCAGGCCTTCGAACGCTCGGGGGCGGGGGTGGCGACCGTCTCCCTGCGCCGCGAGAGCGCGGGCAGTGGCACGGGCGCGGGCTTCTGGGATCTGATCCGCGGGCTGGCGGTGCCGGTCCTGCCCAACACCGCTGGCTGCCATTCGGTGAAGGAGGCGGTGACCACCGCCCATATGGCGCGCGAGGTCTTTGACACCGACTGGATCAAGCTGGAGGTGATCGGCCATCCCGATACGCTCCAGCCCGATCCTTTCGGCCTTGTGGAAGCCACGCGCATTCTGGCGGAGGACGGGTTCAAGGTGTTTCCCTATACCACCGAGGATGGTGTCCTGGGGGGGCGGCTTCTGGAGGCGGGGGCCGAGGTCCTGATGCCATGGGGGGCGCCTATCGGCACGGGGCTCGGGGTGAACAATCCCTACGGGCTGCGAACCCTGCGCGCGCAATTCCCTGATGTGCCGATGATCATCGATGCGGGGCTGGGGCTGCCCAGCCATGCCGCGCAGGCGATGGAGATGGGCTTTGATGCAGTGCTTCTGAATACGGCAGTGGCCAAGGCCGGAGACCCTGCAGCCATGGCCGAAGGCTTTGCCCGCGCGCTCGAGGCAGGGCGGCTGGCCTATGAGGCCGACCCGATGGAGCCGCGCGATATGGCCCAGCCCTCGACGCCGGTGATCGGCATGGCGGTGCTGGCATGATCCCGCGGTTCTATCCGATCTTCGACCATCCCGACTGGCTGCGCCGCGCGCTGCCCTTGGGGGTGAAATTCGTCCAGCTGCGGATCAAGGACCAGCCGCAGGACCGCCTGCGCGAGATGCTGGCTGAGGGCCGCGATCTGTGCCGTGCGCATGGGGCGCAGCTGGTGGTGAATGACCATTGGCAGTTGGCGATCGAGCTGGGTTTTGACTGGCTGCATCTGGGGCAGGAGGATCTGGAGAGTGCCGATCTGATGGCGATCCGTGGCGCGGGGCTGAAGCTGGGCGTCTCCACCCATGACGAGGCCGAGCTGGATCGTGCCCTGACGGTGATCCCCGATTATATCGCGCTGGGGCCTGTCTGGCCGACGATCCTGAAGAAGATGAAATGGCATCAGCAGGGCGTGGAGAAGCTGACCGAGTGGAAGCGGCTCTGCGCAGGGGTGCCCTTGGTGGCGATTGGCGGGTTGTCGGTGGAACGCGCGCCCTTGGCCCTTGCGGCAGGGGCCGATTGCGTGTCGGTGGTGACCGATATCACGCTGAACGCTGACCCCGAGGCGCGGATCGGACAATGGCTGGAGGCCACCGCATGACCCGCTATGCCCGCCAGAGCGCTATTCTGGGTGCGGCCTCGGACCGTTTGCAAAAGGCGCGGGTGCTGGTTGTGGGGGCCGGTGGATTGGCAGCCCCCGTGCTGCAATATCTGGTCGGGGCGGGCGTGGGCCATATCCGTCTGATGGATGCGGATCGGGTGAGCCTGTCGAACCTGCACCGCCAGACGCTGTTCCGTGAGGGGGATCTGGGCGCGCTCAAGGTGGAGGCCGCTGCCCGCCATATGGCTGCGCTCAATGGGGAGGTGCGGATCGCGCCGCAGGCTGAGGCGCTGAGCCCCGCCAATGTGGCGCAGGCGGTGGAAGGCTGCGATCTGGTGCTTGATTGCGCCGATAGTTTTGCGGTCAGCTATATCCTCTCGGATCAGTGTCTTGCGCGGCGCATCCCGCTGATTTCGGCCTCTGTGGTCGAAAGTGCAGGCTATGTGGGGGGCTTTTGTGCGGGGGCGCCTTCGCTCAGGGCGGTGTTCCCCGATCTGCCGCAGCGCATGGGCAGCTGCGCCGAGGACGGGGTGCTGGGGCCGGTCGTGGGGATTATCGGGAGCCTGCAGGCGCAGATGGCGCTGGCGGTTCTGACCGGTCATGGCGAGAGCCCTCTCGGGCGGGTCACCAGCTTTGACGCCACCCATTGGCGCTTTGGTGGCTTTGCCTTCCACAGCGCACCCGAACCCGATTTCGCACCGCGCTTCATTGCGCCCGAGGCACTGAGCGATGCGGATCTGGTTGTCGATCTGCGGCGGCCCGAGGAAGGCCCGCTGGCGCATCCTCAAGCGCATCGCCTGCAGGCCGCGGACCTGCCGGAGATGGCGCGGCAGGCGAGGCATGAACGTCTGGTGCTGGTCTGCCGTTCGGGCCAGCGGGCCTGGGCCGCGGCGGAGGCCGTGCGGCCATATTGGCAGGGCGAGATCGTGCTGGTCGCGATGGGCGCGCGGAATGGTGAAGAGGCTTATAATAATTCTCGGGTTGCAGCCGGTGACATGGAGGTGCCGGGCGCTATCTAGCGGCCTGACGATATGACGGAGCCCCGCATGCCACAGAGCCACAGACCAGATGCCCCGAACCGGCTGACAACGGGGTCGATCCCGTGGCAACTGGCGCTCTTCGCGCTGCCGACGCTGGGTTCGTCGGTGCTGCAATCGGCGGGCGGCTCGATCGACTCGGCCTGGGTCGGCAATCTGATCGGCGAGGCGGCGCTGGCGGCCACGACCAATGGCAACCTGATCATGTTCCTGCTGGTCAGTTTTGTGTTCGGCTTCGGCATGGCCGCGACGATCCTGATCGGGCAGGCCATCGGGCGGGGGGCCTTGGGCGAGGCGCGGCGGATTGTGGGCACGGCGGTTGGATGTTTCCTGCCATTGGCGGTGGTGGTGGCCGGCGCGGGCTATGTGACGGCACCGCATCTGTTGGCGCTTCTGGGCACCGATCCGCAGATCGAGGAACTGGCGCGCAGCTATCTGCAGCTGACCTTTGTCGCCATGCCCGGCATCCTGATGCAGACCATGCTGATGATGGTGCTGCGCGGGTCGGGTGACTCGCTCACGCCGCTCTATTTCATGATCATGGCGGTGGTGCTGGCGGCGGTGCTGAACCCGTGCCTGATCCTCGGGCTGGGGCCATTGCCCGAGCTGGGCATCGGCGGCTCGGCCATTAGCCTCGGGCTGGCGAACTATGTCTCGCTGGTGGCGATGCTGGCCTATATCTATCTGCGCGATCTACCGCTGCGGCTGCGCGGGGCGGAGCTGCGCTTCCTGATCCCCGATGGCGCGCTCCTGCGGCAGATCGTGGCCAAGGGCCTGCCCATCGGCTTGCAGATGGTGGTGGTGACCACCGCCGCGTTGACGGTGCTGCGGCTGATCAATAAAGAGGGGGTCGATACGACCGCCGCCTATGGCGCGGTGCAGCAGATCTGGACCTATGTCCAGATGCCTGCCATGGCGCTCGGGGCCGCTGTCTCGGCGATGGCCGCGCAGAATATTGGGGCGGGACGGTTCGACCGTGTGGCGCGGATCACCGGCATCGGTGTCGTGTTCAATATCGCGCTGACGGGCGGTCTGATCGTCTTGCTTCTTCTGGCCGACCGCTATGCGCTCTCGATCTTCCTGACGGGCGGAGGGGACGCTCTGGAGATCGGTCGGCATGTGCTGCTGGTGGCGACATGGGGCTATGTGGCGTTTGGCGTGTCGCAGGTGGTGTTCGGCACGGTGCGCGCCAATGGCAAGGTGATTCCGCCGCTGATCATTCTGGCGGTCGCGCTCTATCCGGTGCGACTGGGCTTTGTCTGGGCGCTCGGCCCGAGCCTCGGGGCGGATGCGATCTGGTGGAGCTTCCCGGTGGCCTTCAGCGCGACCATGGTCATGGGACTGTTGTATTATCGCTTCGGTCATTGGCGCCCTGCACATTCGGACAGATTGCAAGACCCGCAAAAGCCGCCTATTGCCTCCCCTAGCGACACCCAGCCTGACCCTGCGTCCTGCACGCTTTCGCGCGACATAGGAGCGCATCGCACCTGAACCGCGCAACGGGGGCGGATTCACGAAGACTTGACCTTGCGCTGGCCGTTCCACACGTCCAGTGTGAAGAAAAATAAAACAGATGAGGACTACATGCCGTCGAGCATTCCGAAGACAAACCTCGAACACTGGGCGATCCTGCGTCGCGTGGTCGAATGCGGGAGTTTTGCCGAAGCGGCTGTGAGCCTCGAACGCAGCCAGTCCGCCATCAGTTACTCTGTCTCGAAGCTGCAGGAATCGCTGGGCTTCGCGATCATGGAGATGCAGGGGCGCCGTGCGGTACTGACCGAACATGGCAAACTGCTCCTCGCCGAGGTCTCGCCACTGATCGACGAGCTGGTCTCGGTGGAAACCGCAGCGCGCGCGGAATCGGGCACCGGCCCGCTTCAGGTGCGTCTGCTGGTGGATGCGCTATTCCCCCGCGAATGGCTGGGCGAGGCGCTTTTGAAGCTACAGACCCGATATCCCGACGTTCTGGTGGATGTGCACGAGACCGTGCGTCTGGAAATGTCGGAATTCATGAGCCTTCCCTTCGATCTCGCGGTGGTCCTGCCCGAGTTGTGCCCCGTGCCCGGTCAGCGCATCTGCGAGATGGATTTCGCGCTGGTGGCGCGCAAGGAGCACCCGCTGGCGCAGGCCCATCATAACCTCACGCAGGCCGAGATGGCCCGTCATCTGCGCGTGTTCATCCGCGAGAACCGTCTGGACGGGACCGAGGTGGATCGCCCGCATGGCCGGATCTGGACCGTGTCCTCGCTTGAAAGCGCAGTGGCTGCGGTCGAGCGTGGCATGTGCTTTGGCTGGTTGCCGATGGAGCCCATCGCCTCGAAGCTCGAAAGCGGTGAGCTGGTCACGCTGAATGCGGGTGGTGTCAGCCGTCGCAAGGTGGCGCTGGATCTGGTGTATCGCGATGTCGATCGCGCTAGCGAGCCGGTAAAATTCATGGCGGAATGTCTGGCCACGATCCATCAGGCGAACGCCTGATCGGGCCGAATGCACAAATAGAAACGGCGGGCTGATCGGCCCGCCGTTTTTTCATGTCCGGAGCGTGGGGCTCAGGTGCGGATGCCCGCGAACCGGCTCTGCCAGTCCTCGCGTTGCTCGTCCGAGATCTTGCCGAACAGCACTTCGGGCGTGGTGAAGGCATGGCCTTCGGGCAGGGCGCGCACCGCAGCGGCCACATCATCGGGCCAGCCTTGGTCGGTCGCATGCATGCCTTCCAGCATGGATTTCGCCGCATCGGGGATGAAGGGCGCCGAGAGCACCGCGTAAAGCGGAACGAGGTTGAGCGCGAGACGCGCGATGGCGCCCGCCTGCACCGGATCGGTCTTGAATACCGTCCAGGGTGCCGAGGATTGCAGATATTCGTTGCCCGCAACCCAGATCGCGCGCAGTTCCGCTGCCGCCTTGCGGACCTCCTTGGCCTCCATGAACTTCTCGTAATCACGGATGCGGGTGGTCAGTTCGGCAATCAGTGCCTCGCCTGCCTCTCCCCAATCGCCGCCCTCGGGGATCGCCTCGCCAAACTTGGAGCGGGTGAATTTGGTGATGCGCGAGACGAAGTTGCCCAGAACATCGGCCAGATCCTTGTTCACCGATACCTGGAAATTCTCCCAAGTGAATTCGGCATCTGCTGACTCGGGGGCGTGCGAGAGCAGCCACCAGCGCCAGTAATCCGAGGGCAGGATCTCGAGCGCCTGATCCATGAAGACACCACGCCCGCGCGAAGTCGAGAATTGGCCGCCATCGTAATTGAGGTAGTTGAAGGACTTGATGTAATCCACAAGCTTCCACGGCTCGTCCGAGCCGAGGATCGTGGCGGGGAAGCCGATGGTGTGGAAGGGGACGTTATCTTTGCCCATGAACTGGGTATAGGTCACATCATCCGCGCCCTTGTCGGTGCGCCACCAGCGCTCCCAGTCGCCGCCATTCGCATCGGCCCATTCCTGCGTGCCCGCGATATATTCGATCGGTGCGTCGAACCAGACATAGAAGACCTTGCCCTCCATGCCGCCCCACGGAGCGCCCTCGAATTGTGCGGGAACACCCCAGTTGAGATCCCGGGTGATGCCGCGGTCCTGCAATCCGTCGCCATCGTTGAGCCATTTCTTGGCAATCGAGGTGGTCAGCACCGGCCAGTCGGATTTGCTGTCGATCCACGCTTCGAGCTTGTCCTTCATCTTGGACTGGCACAGGAAGAGGTGTTTGGTCTCGCGCATCTCCAGATCGGTCGAGCCCGAGATCACCGAGCGCGGGTTGATCAGATCGACCGGATCAAGCTGCTTGGTGCAATTGTCGCACTGGTCGCCGCGTGCGCTGTCATAGCCGCAATTGGGGCAGGTGCCCTCGATATAGCGGTCCGGCAGGAAGCGGCCATCGGCGTTGGAATACATCTGCTTTTCCGACACTTCGCGGATCAGCCCCATCTCATGGAGGCGCTTGGCGAAAGCCTGGGTCAGATGGCGGTTCTGCGGGCTGGAAGAGCGGCCGAAATGGTCGAAGCTCAGGCGGAAGCCTTCGGCGATACGGGCCTGCACCTCGTGCATTTCCGCGCAATAGTCTGCCACGGGCTTTCCGGCCTTCTGCGCGGCCAGCTCTGCGGGTGTGCCATGCTCGTCGGTGGCGCAGATGAACATGACCTCATTGCCGCGCGCGCGCTGGTAGCGGGCAAACAGATCCGCCGGAAGCTGCGAGCCGACGAGATTCCCGAGGTGTTTGATGCCGTTGATATAGGGAATCGCCGATGTGACGAGGTGACGTGCCATATATCCGCCTTTCAGATGAGTTTGCGCAGGGTTTAACGCGGGGCGGGGCGTATGGCCAGAGGGATAGCGGCGCGAGGGCCGCGCTTCACGCGGGATTTTTCTCGAAATAGACGCGGTGGAAGCCGTTTTCCTCGCGCTCGTCGATCTTGGTATAGCCAAGGCGGGGATAGATCTCGAGGTTCTCGACCATCGTGGCATTGGTATAGAGCCGCACCGGCTTGCCCAAGGCCTGCGCCGCCGCCTCGCAAAGCCCGATCAGCTTGCGACCCGTGCCACGCCCGCGCACGGCCTGTGTGACCGCGACATTCTCCAGCAGGATATGGTCACCCTCGTCATAGAAGGTGATGAACCCCAGAAGGCTCTCCTCCTCCTCCACATAGACCACGCCACGGGCGATCTGGGCCGCATAATCGGCCCCCATCGGCGCAGGCTCGCGGCCCATACGGGCGATATAGGGGGTATAGGCCTCGATGGCGCAGGCACGGATCGCGGCTTCGTCATGGGGGGTGGCAAGGCGGATCATGCAGGGTCCTCGGAGTGCGGTCTTACGGGGTGAGGCGGCTCTGCGCCAGTTTCAGGCCGAAGCCGATAAAGACCACGCCGGTCACGGCTTTCAGGGCGCGCTGGAATGCGGGGCGGCGGGTGGCGGCCCTAAGCCCGCCAAGCGCCATCACCATGGCCGAGAACCACAGCGCATTGATCGTGGCATGGAGCGTGACCAGCGCGAAGGGCTGGGCGAGGCCATGAACGACAGGCAGGAACTGCGGGAAGGCCGCCAGATAGAAAAGCGAAACCTTGGGATTGAGCGCGTTGGTCAGGAAGCCTTCGATGAAGGCGCGGCGCTTGCGGGTCCGGCGCAGTTCGGGGGTATGGGGCGAGGGTGTGGCCCCACGGGCCGCAGCGATCAGCGATCTGACCCCGAGCCAGACCAGATAGCCCGCACCCAGCAGCTTGAAAATGCTATAGGCCCATGCCGATTGCATCAGCAGCGCCGAGATCCCCAGCACCGACAGCGTCCCATGCAGGTAGAAGGCGGCGACAAAGCCGCAGACCGCCGCAAGCCCCGCCCGTCGCCCCGAAAGCGGCACGATCCGTGCGATCAGCATGCCGTTCGGTCCGGGCGAGATCACCAGAAGCGATGTGACAAGGGCGAAGGTCAGTAGGGTTGCGAGGGTCATCGGGCGCTCCTGAGATGGCGCGAGTATGTCTGCGAAGGGCGCTATAGAAAAGAGGCAGGAGCGTGCCCCTGCCTCTTTCCGGATGGTCACGCAGGGATCAGGCGAGCTTGGCCAGACCGCGGTCGACGGCGTCGATGATGCGGTCGATCTTGGGCTCGTCCACGATCAGCGCGGGGCTGAAGCAGAGCGTGTTGTTCATGCCTTTGAAGGACCGCGAGGTCGCGCCGATCAGCACGCCATCGGCATCGGCCGAGGCCACGACCGATTGCACCAGCTTCTCGGCCAGCGGTTCCTTGGTGGCGCGGTCGGCCACCAGCTCTGCCCCACAGAACAGGCCCTTGCCGCGCACATCGCCGATGACCTTGTGCTTCTCTTTCAACTCTTCGAGACGGGTCATCAGATAACCGCCCATTGCCTTCGTGTTGGCCAGAAGCCCCTCGTCCTCGATGATGCGCATATTCTCCAGCGCCGCAGCAGGGCCCGCCGTGCAGCCGCCGAAGGTCGAGATATCGCGGAAATAGCTCATCTCGTCATCGGGGTCGGTGCGGAATTTCTCGAAGACCTCATCGGTGGTCAGCATACAGGCAATCGCCGCATAGCCCGAGGCCACGCCCTTGGCGCAGGTCACGAAATCGGGGGTGATGCCGTAGTTCTGATAGCCGAACCACTCGCCGGTGCGGCCCATGCCACAGACGACCTCGTCGATATGCAGCAAGATGTCATATTTCTTGCAGATCTCCTGCACGCGCTCCCAATAGCCCTTGGGCGGCACGATGACACCACCGCCTGCGGTGACCGGCTCGAGGCAGAGCGCGCCCACGGTGTCGGGGCCTTCGCGCAGGATGACCTCTTCGATCGCATCCGCGGCCCGTTCGCCGTAATTCTCCACATCCCATTGCGCGCGGTATTCAAGGCAATGCGGCACGGGGATGAACCCCTCGGGGAAGGGGCCATACTGATCGGCGCGCTGGTGCTGGCCACAGGCCGCCAAGGCCGCCAGCGACGAGCCATGGTAATCGCGCTCGCGGTAGAGGATCTTCCATTTCTTGCCGCCGTGATGCTTGTGGGCGATCTGGCGGACCATCTTCCATGCCTTCTCGTTGGCTTCGGTGCCCGAGTTGACATAGTAGAGACGGTTGAGGCCGGGGGTTTTCTCGGTGAGGCGCTGCGCGAATTGCGCCCCGGGGATGGAGCCCACGGAGCCTGCGAAATAGTTGATCTTGATGAGCTGGTCACGGACCGCATTGGCGATGCTCTCGCGGCCATAGCCCACATTTACCGTCCAGACGCCGCCCGAGACGGAATCCAGATATTCGCGCCCGTTCTGGTCCCAGACCGACATGCCCTTGCCCTCGACGATGATACGCGGGTCATTGGTATGCAGCTTGGCATGCTGGAACAGGTGGTGGAAGACATGGGCTTTATCGGCATCGACAGTGGCCTGAATGTCGTTGAGTGCGTGACCGTCCATCAGGGTCCGTCCTTCTTTGGTTTAGTTTGGCTTTGATCTGCGTCGGGTTCACCCAATATCTTTCCGGTCGCGGCTGATAGGGCCAGTTTTCTGCAAGGAATGGTGCCAGTTTCCGAGATGTGATACAGAGTTCGGCACGCGCTTTTGCACTCTGCAGGGCAAGCGTCTGTTTTTTGTGCGGAGACCGCGATGGGTGATGGGCTGAAAGCGTCATTGGGGATCATACTGGATCGGGCGGGTCCGGACCCTTTGCAACGCCAGCTGCGGCAGGGGATCATTGCGGGGATCGAGCAGGGCCGCATGCGTCCGGGCCAGAAGATGCCCGGCTCGCGCAGCCTTGCGCAGGCGCTGGGGATCGCGCGGAACACGGTGACGCTGGTCTATGACGAGCTGGTGGCGCGGGGCTATCTGGACAATCATCCCCGTCGCGGTGCCTTTGTGGCCGCCCGATCGCAGCCCGTGGCGCAATCTCCCGCGCAGGGGGCGATCCACTGGCCGGGCAGGCTGCGGGCAAGGCCTTCGGCGTTCGAGCAGATCCGCAAGATGACGGGTTGGGCCGAGTATCCCTATCCGTTCATCTACGGTCAGGTGGACCCGACGCTGTTTCCGATTCAGGCATGGCGGTCCTGCTCGCGCGATATGATGGGGCGCTCGGCGCTTGACTGGTGGTCGGCGGATCGGGCCATCGAGGATGATCCGATGTTGATCGAGCAGATCCGCACCCGTATCCTGCCGGCGCGCGGGATCTTTGCCAAGCCGGAGGAAATCCTGATCACGCTCGGCGCGCAGGAGGGGCTCTATCTGGCGGCCCGTCTTCTGGCGGGGGAGGGCACGCGGGTCGGGCTCGAGCGGCCCGGCTATCCCGATGCGCGGTTCATCTTCGGGCTGACAGGGGCGGAGGAAGTGGATCTCGGTGTCGATGCCGAGGGGGCCGCGCCTGCGCCGCGCCTCGATCTGGCGGTGCTGACGCCCGCCTCGCATTGCCCGACGATGGCCGTGATGTCTGAGGCCCGCCGCGCCGACTGGCTGGACCGTGCATCAACCGAGGATTTCCTGATCCTCGAGGATGATTACGAGGGCGAGCTGGCTCTGGCCCGTGGCCCCTCGCTGAAATCGCAAGACCGCGCAGGAAGGGTGATCTATCTGGGCACCATGTCCAAAATCCTCGCGCCCGGTGTGCGGCTCGGGTTCATGGTGGCGCCCGAGGGGTTCGTGCATGAGGCGCGCTGGATGCGCAGGCTTTTGCACCGCTCGGCGCCACTGAACAACCAGCGCACCGCGGCGATCTTTCTGGCCGAGGGGCATTATCTTGCGCTGATGCGGCGCCTGCGTGAGGCGCATTCCGAGCGCTGGTATCAGGTGATGGAGCGCCTGCCCAAGGATCTGGGCGGTTTCAGCGCGCCCGATCCCTGCCATGGGGGCTCGAGCCTCTGGCTGGAACTGCCCGAGGGCATGGACAATGCCGCACTCCTGAAAGGCGCGCTGGCGCGTGGGGTAGCCTTCGAGCTGGGCGATCCGTTCACCGGCCCCGAAGGGGCGGGGCGGTTTATCCGTTTGGGCCTCAGCTGTATCCGGACCGAGGCTGTGCGCCCCGGCTTGGCGGCTCTGGGGGCGGTGGCCGACGGTCTGCGCTAGCCGCCGGTCGTGGCCCCCTGCATCCGTCGCAGTTGCGCAACTATATGTTAGTTGCAGTCGCGACGGGCCCCACGCGCTTCCTCGAGCGCGACGGAAGCCGCGATCAGCCCCGCATGGGAGAAGGCTTGCGGGAAATTGCCCAGATGTTCACCGGTGGCCGCATCGATCTCCTCGGGCATCAGACCCAGATCATTGGCCGAGGCCAGAAGACCCGCGATCTGCGCTTCCGCCTCCTCGAGGCGGCCCGCACGGGTCAGGTAATCGGCGGCCCAGAAACCACAGGCCATGAAATGCCCCTCATCGCCGGGCAGGCCGTCGAGCCCCGTGGGGTAGCGCCTGAAATGTGGTCCTTCGGACAGTTCGCGTTTGAGCGTCTTGAAAGTGGCAACCATCTTCGGATCATCGGCTTCGACGATCCCGATCCGTGGCAGAAGCAGCACCGAGGCATCCAGCCAGTCCCGCCCGATCGCGCCGGTAAAGGCGCCGATTTCCGCATTCCATGCTTGTGACAGGACATGCTCGCGAATGCGGCTATGCTCACTGCGGTATCCGGTCGGGTCATCCCGCACAGCTCCCATCTCGATCAGGTCGAGCCACGCGTCGAGCGCCTGCCAGCACATCGCCTTGGAATAGGTGTGATGCTGGCGCGAGCCCGGAATTTCCCACAGCCCGTTATCGGGCAGGGTCCAGTCCAGCATCGCGGCCTGAGCATAGCCCTGCAGGCGGGTCTGTTCCTCCTCCGAGAGTGTGCCCCCATGGCGCACATACATCCGTGCACAGTCCAGAACAGCGCCATAGCCATCCAGTTGCAGCTGGCCCTGCGCGTCATTGCCAATGATAAGGGGCGCCGAGCCGCGATAACCTTCGAGCGCCGTTAACTCGCGCGTGCCCGGATCATGTTCCTTTCCGATAGAGTAGAAGACCCCCAGACGCGGCGCCGAATGGCGAGCGGCCTGCATGAGCCAGCGGAAGAAATTCTCTGCGCATTCCGGTAGATCCAGCGAGAAAAAGGCATGTAGAACAAAGGTTGCATCCCTGATCCAGCAGAAGCGGTAATCATAGTTGCGCGCCCCGCCCATGACCTCGGGCAGACCCGCTGTGGGTGCGGCCAGTAGCGCGCCTGAATTGTTGTAGTGCAAAAGATGCAAAGTGACCGCGCTGCGCATGATGGCCTCACGGAACGGGCCATCGGGTTTGCAGCCGGTATTGACCTGTGTCCAGTAGGCGAGTGTTCGGTCCAACTCGCGGGCAGGCGTGTCGGGGGTGACGGGGCGGGCGTCGGGGCTGGCGCTTGTCAGCATGACAAAGCGCGTCTCTCCCGTCTCGAGCGTGCAGCTGCCTGCCAATGCGCCGGGCGCCACCGGGGCCAGATCGACATCCGAGACAAAACGCAGCCCGTCGGAACCAAACTCCATCTGCCAGCTACCATCCTCGTCCTGCCGGAAATCGGGTAGGGTGGTGCCCCAGTCGAGCATCGGGTTGATCAGCACGCCCAGCTCGGGCTGGCCCTCCAGCGCCTTGACCATCCGCAGCACCTGTCGTTCGCCGCCAACTGACCCATCCCCGCGTTTGCCGATTGGCATGAGATCTGTCACTTCCAGCACGCCCTGCGGCGTGTGGTGCAGCGTGCGCAGCACTGCGCTCTCACCGATATAGCTGCGGGTGGCTTCGCCACAGGTTAGCGGCCCCACAAAGAAGCGCCCGCCACGACGGGCATCGAGCATGCCGGTAAACACCGCATCGCCATCGAAATCTGGGAGGCAGAGGAACTCGATCGCCCCGTCACGCGCCACCAGCGCGGCGCTGAGCGTATCGCCGATCAGGGCGAAATCGCGGATCGGCGGGTAGGCGGTCTCGCGTTCGGGGAGGTCGGCAAGCGCCACATGGCGCGGATCGGACGAGAGCGGGCGGGTGAAGCGGCCCTCCATTTTACGCCCCCTGACCGAGATTGATCGACAGCCCGCCATCAATGGCGAAACTCTGCCCTGTGACATAGTCCGCATCGTCGGAGGCCAGATAGACTGCCATCTTTGCTACTTCCCATGGCTGGCCCGCACGGCCCCAAGGGATATTGCTTTCCATCTCTTTCAGCAGTTCGGGGTCATCCATCGCTTCCTGATTGATAGGGGTAAGGATCATGCCGGGCAGGATGTTATTGGCGGTGATGCGGTGCGGCGCCAGTTCCAGTGCCAGTGTGCGGGTCAGCATCCGCAGCCCGCCCTTTGAGGCATCATAGGCCGAGGTGCCACCGCGCGGCACATTCTCGTGCACCGAGGACACGGTGACGATGCGCCCGCCGCCGCCCGCCGCCTTGCGCATGCGGATGAAGGCGGCCGATGCCATGGCAGGGCCGGTCAGGTTAACGGCGATCACCTTGGACCAGTCTTCGGGGGCCATCTCGTCCAGATCGGCGGGGTCGGGGTCCATGCCGCCATTGTTGACAAGAATATCCGCCGCCCCGAACCGGTCCTCCGCCTTGGCAAAAAGCGCGTCAATATCGTCCTGCTTCGAGAGATCGCATTTAACAATCTCCACAAGGCTGCCATGGGCTGCGGCATGATCGGCGGTTTTTTTGGCGCCGGCCTCATCCGAGCGGTAGGTAATCACCAGATCGGCCCCTTCGAGCGCGAAGCTCTCGGCGATCGCCGCTCCGATCCCCGAAGAGCCACCGGTGACGATGGCGACCCTGCCTTTCAGGCGGTTGGCGGCTTTGGTGGGTTGCGGCGCTGCAGGAGACATGGAAGATCCTTTCCTCGGGCTATCCTCGGGTTGCTTGCAGGAGTAACGGGCGAGACCCGCGCCAAGTTTCCATCACTATGATGTTTTTGCCGGATGCGGTTGGCTCCGGCCTGCGCTAGCATGGCACCATGCTGAAACTTGATGACCGTGATCTTGCCATTCTGACGACACTCGCCCGTGAAGGCCGCATCACCAAGGCGGTTCTGGCCGAGCGTATCAACCTCTCGCCCACTCCTGCCTGGGACCGGCTGAAAAAGCTGGAGGCCGCAGGGCTGATCGAGGGCTATGGCGCGAGGATCGCGCTGAAGAAACTGGGGCCGCATGTGACGGTGTTCGTGGCCGCCGAACTGGCCGACCACAAGGCCGCGACCTTCCGCATTTTCGAGGATGCGGTGCAGCCCATCCCCGAGATCGTGAATGTCTGGGCGCTGGGCGGCGGGTTCGATTATCTGATGCAGATCGTCACCCGCGATATCGACAGCTACCAGCGCCTGATCGACATGCTTCTGGACGGGCGCATCGGGATTGCGCGCTATTTCACCTATATCGTGACCAAGCCGGTGAAGCAGGGGCTGCCGCCTTTCGATCTGCTGGCAGGCCATTCGGACTGAGAGGGCCGGTGCCGCAGTCCGCACGGGCTGCGGATGGCCGATCTTCGGTCTCCCTTGCGGCGGGGGTCAGGCACACTGGACGGGAAAGGAGACCCGCCCATGCTTGATGCTACGATTTCCGACCGTGCGTCCCTGAAAGACCGCCGACTGCTGCGAAGTTTCGCCTATGTCGACGGCAAATGGCAGGCCGGCGCGGAGAACGCCTCTTTTGCGGTCACCGATCCTGCCGACGGGGTCGAACTGGGCCATGTTGCCCGCTTGTCAGGCGCGCAGGCACAGGCCGCGGTGGAGGCGGCAGATCGTGCCTTCGGGTCCTGGTCGCAGACCTTGCCGCAGGAAAGAGCCGGGCTTCTCCGCCGCTGGTTCGAGCTGATCGTCGCGGCCCGCGAAGATCTCGCGCGCCTCATGGTGGCCGAGCAGGGCAAGCCCATCTCGGAAGCGCGCGGCGAGATCGACTATGCCGCGAGTTTCATGGAATTCTACGCCGAGGAGGCCAAGCGCCCCAATGTGGAAAGCGTGACCTCGCATCTGCTCGATGCCGAAATGGAGCTGTGGCTGGAACCCGTGGGGGTGGCGGCGCTGATCACCCCGTGGAATTTCCCCTCGGCCATGCTGACGCGCAAGGCGGCAGCGGCCTTGGCGGCGGGCTGCACCGTGGTGGCGCATCCTTCGGCCGAGACGCCCTATTCGGCGCTGGCCTTGGCGGAGCTGGCCGAGCGGGCGGGCTTTCCGGCGGGCGTCTTCAACGTGGTTACGGGCCATGCGCCCGAGATCGTCACGCCCTGGTGCGAGGACACCCGTGTGCGCGCGCTCAGCTTCACCGGCTCCACCGCCATCGGCAAGCTGCTTTATGCGCAATCGGCACAAACGGTAAAACGGCTGGTGCTGGAACTGGGTGGCCATGCACCGGTGATCGTCTTCAAGGGTGCCGATCTCGACCGCGCCGTGGCCGAGACGCTGAAGGCCAAATTCGCCACTTCGGGGCAGGACTGTCTGGCCGCCAACCGCATCTATGTGGAGCGCCCGATTTATGATGCCTTCTGCGCGAAATTCACCGAGGCCGTCCAGGCGTTGACCGTAGGGCGCGGGATCGACGACCCCGATATCGGCCCGCTGATGAACGCGGGCGCCATCGCCAAGCAGGTCGAGCATCTGGAGGACGCGCTGGCCAAAGGCGCGACACTGGCCACGGGGGGCACGCATGAGGGGCTGTTCTTCCAGCCGACCGTGCTGACCGATGTGCCCGATGACGCCAAGATCATGCGCGAGGAAACTTTCGGCCCCATCGCACCGATCACCCCGTTCGACACCGAGGACGAGGTGATCGCGCGGGCCAACACGGGCGAATACGGGCTTGTGGCCTATATCCACAGCCTCAATCCCAAACGCATCTATCGCGCAAGCCGCGCGCTGCAATTCGGCATGGTGGCGGTGAACCGCACCAAGGTGACCGGCGCGCCCATTCCCTTTGGCGGCATGAAGCAATCCGGTCTTGGCCGCGAGGGCGCGCGCACGGGCATGCAGGAATTCATGGAAATCAAATACCTCTGCCGCGACTGGGGTATCTAACTGAAGACGAAAGGAGGCATTATGCTGACCAATGACCAACTTGCCCGCTGGGACCGCGAGAACTTCTTCCATCCCTCGACTCATCTGGCACAGCATGCCCGTGGCGAGACGCCGACCCGTGTGATCCGCACTGCGAAGGGGGTCTATATCGAGGACCGTGACGGCCGCCAGATGCTCGATGCGTTCGCGGGGCTCTATTGCGTGAATGTGGGCTATGGCCGCCCCGAGATCGCCGATGCGATTGCCGATCAGGCGCGCGAGCTGGCCTATTACCATGCCTATGTGGGGCACGGGACCGAGGCCTCGATCACGCTGGCACAGATGGTCATGGAGCGCGCCCCCAAGGGCATGTCCAAGGTCTATTTCGGGCTGTCCGGCTCGGATGCGAACGAGACCAATATCAAGCTGATCTGGTATTACAACAACATCCTGAACCGTCCCGAGAAGAAGAAGATCATTTCGCGCTGGCGGGGCTATCATGGTTCGGGGGTGATGACCGGCTCGTTGACGGGGCTGTCGGGGTTCCATAACAAATTCGATCTGCCGCGCGCGCCGATCCTGCATACCGAGGCACCCTACTATTTCCGCCGCCCCGAGGGGATCGACACCGAGGAGGCCTTCACCGCCCATTGCGTGGCCGAACTGGAGGCGCTGATCGAACGCGAGGGCGCGGATACGATCGCGGCCTTCATCGGCGAGCCGGTTCTGGGCACCGGCGGTATTGTGCCGCCACCTGCAGGTTACTGGGACGCCATCCAGAAAGTGCTGGCCAAGCATGACGTCCTTTTGGTGGCCGATGAGGTCGTTACGGGCTTCGGGCGGCTGGGCACCATGTTCGGCTCGGATCACTACGGGATGAAACCCGATCTGATCACCATCGCCAAAGGGCTGACCTCGGCCTATGCGCCGCTTTCGGGCTCGATCGTGGGCGACAAGATGTGGAAGGTGCTGGAACAGGGCACGGATGAAAATGGCCCCATCGGTCATGGCTGGACCTATTCGGCCCACCCCATCGGGGCTGCGGCAGGCGTGGCAAACCTCAAGCTGATCGACAGCCTCGGTCTGGTGGAAAATGCCGGTAAAACGGGGGCCTATCTGAACAGGGCGATGAAAGCGGTCTTGGGTGACCACCCCAATGTCGGCGATATCCGTGGCGAGGGCATGCTCTGTGCGGTCGAGTTTGTCGAGGACCGTGACAGCCGCCGGTTCTTCGATGCGAGCGCCAAGACCGGCCCGCAGATCGCCGCCGCGCTGGCCTCCGAAGGGGTGATCGGGCGCGCCATGCCGCAGGGGGATATTCTTGGTTTCGCCCCGCCGCTCTGCCTCAGCGAGGCGGAGGCCGATCTCATCGTCGCCGCCACGAAGAAAGCAGTCACCCAGGTGCTGGGCTGACCCCGAAACGGCCCCCGGGGCCGGTTCGCGATCTGGGCGGGGTCTCGATGGCCCCGCCCGGATCGGTTTCCCTAGCGGGGCGGATTTTCCAGCAGCGCCTCGCGCGAGGCCGAGGCGAATTCCCTGCGCCAGAGCGTCACGGTCGTGATTACCGCTGCCGCAATCAGGGTCTCGGGTCCGAGGAGCCATGCCAGGGAGGCCAGAGCGAAATAGACGTTGCGCAGGCCCCGATTGAAGCTCTTGGCCGCCGAGATATTCACCTTGGCGGCCTGTTCCGCGCGCGGAAAGGCATCGGGATCGTTCGGGTCGTTAGGAATCGCGGCCATTGCGAGCGCGGCATAGGAAAACAGCCTGTGTGACCACACGAATTTCTGGAAGGCCAGTGCCCCGAACAGGACGGCGGTCAGGATCCGCACCTCCCAGAGCAGCGCGGGGGCCTGATCCAGCTCGAGATCCGAGGCCAGCGTGGTCAGCGGGTCGGGATTGCCGATCAGCGCCAGCCCGCCGCCAATCGCGATCAGCGCGGTCGAGGCGAAAAACGTCGTGGATTGCCGCAGCCCGTCCACCATCTGGCTATCAAAGATCCGGTTCTGCCGCCCGACCATCTGTCGCATCCATTCGTGGCGGTAGCGTTCCATCAACTTGCCAACCGAGATCCGGTTCTTGGGCGGGTTCTCGCAGAACCAGCCGATAAAGGCCCAGCACAGCACGAGAAGCGTCAGCGCAAACAGGTCCGCAAGGCCGAGCGGGCCGATCGAGAAGGAAGTCATGAATGGTCTTTCCGCCATAAGCAACAGACGATTCATTCTATCGGGGGGCGCTCGGGCGGTAAACCGTGCCCGCGACCGGCCGGAAGCTTTTCGCACAGGGGTCGCAAAATCGCCGCATTAACTGTGTCTTCTAGGGCCGAGGAAACTGGCCGCGGATGGAACGCGATGATCCGGCATATGACACGACTGGCCGTCATGGTCGCGCTGCTTCTGGCGCTTGCGCTGCCTGCGGGCGTGGCGGCGCAGACAACATTGCGGGCGCTCACCACGGGGGACGCAGGACGCGGCTGGGAGGCCGTGGGGCGCCTCGATTTCGACGATGGCGGTTTTTGCACGGCAAGCCTTGTGGGGGCGGACCTGATCCTGACGGCGGCGCATTGTCTTTATGACAGCGAGACGCGTCAGAAGGTCGATATGAGCAGCGCGCAGTTCCGCATGGGCCTGCGCAATGACCGCGCGATCGTTGTGCGCCGTATCAAGGAGGCCTATCCCCATCCCGACTATGCCTATCAGGGCCCGCACCAGTTCGACCGTGCAGCCGAGGATATGGCCTTGTTGCGGCTCATGCAGCCGGTAAGGATCTCGCCGATCGAACCGTTCCAGCTAGGGGACCGGCCCGCGATCGGGGCCGCTCTTCAGGTTGTCTCCTATGCCGAAGGGCGCGAGAACCTGCCCTCGCTCCAGCAGAGCTGCACGCTTTTGCAGGTCATCGGGGAGCGGATGGTGACGGATTGCGATGTGGATTTCGGGGCCTCCGGGGCGCCGGTTTTCGTTATGAAGAATGGCAGGCCACGGATTGTAGGTATCGTCTCGGCCAAGGGAAAGCTCGGCGACAGGAAAGTGGCTCTGCTCGCCGATGCCGGTGAGATGCACCGTATGCTGACCGATTTGCGCCAGTCGGGTGGCCAGCGCGCGCAGATGGTTGGGGGCGCCAAATTCATTTCGGTAGCCCCGCGCGTGACGCCCTAACCGGTTACGCGCAGGCGGTGGAAAAATCTTGCGGGTGGGAGGCTTGAAACCGCATTTCGGCCTTCCCAGATTGAATGTGTCGGGATGCCGCAACAGGGTCCCGCGCTCCCTTAACCGCCCATGCCCGCACGGGGTGGGCCCTACATCGCTCAATGAGGATGACCATAATGCGTAGTTTCGATCTTTCGCCGCTTTACCGTGCCACCGTCGGTTTCGACCGGATGGCCGACCTGATGGATAGCGTGATGTCCAAGGATGTCGCCCAGCCCAGCTACCCGCCCTACAATATCGAAAAAACCGATGAGAATGCCTATCGCATCACCATCGCTGTCGCTGGCTTTGCCGCCGACGAGCTGAGTGTCGAGATGCGGGATGGCGCGCTGATCGTTGCGGGCCGCAAATCCGAGGAAGCGGGGCAGAAGACCTATCTGCATCGCGGGATCGCCACCCGCGCCTTCGAGCGCCGTTTTGGCTTGGCCGACCATGTCCGCGTGACGGGTGCCAGCAACGAGGATGGCATGCTGCATATCGATCTGGTGCATGAGGTGCCCGAGGCGCTCAAGCCCCGCCGCATCGAGATCACCAATACCGGCTCGGGGCGCGTGTCCCGTGAGGTGATCGATAACGCGCAATAATCTGCGTGACAGGCTCTACGGAGGCGCGGGGAGACCCGCGCCTTTTTGCGTTTAGGCCTTCGGGGTGCGCCGCTCCACAGCCACGGTTTTCAGGATCGCATGGCAGGGGGTGCCCTCACGCAGTTCCAGTGCCTGTGCCGAGCGCGCGGTGATCTTGGCCAGAATCTCCTCCCCGCCACAGCGGATCTGCACCCAGACACGGGCGCGATCGGCGGAGGTCGGGGTGATCTTGCGCACCTCGCCCGCAAGAATGTTGAGCGCCGAGAGCCCTTCAGGGCGCTGGCGTGCGAGGATCACATCACTGGCCTGGATGCGCAGGCGTAGATCGGTGCCCGCAGGGTGCGGGTCGGTCAGATAGAGCGTGCCGCCTGCGCCTTCCGCCCGCGTCATGCCATCGGGGTCCTGACCCGTGACTCGGGCTTCGATGACGGCACCCGCTTCGTCCTGTCCGAAGAGATGGGCCAGATCGGGATCGGCCAACAGGCTCCGCAGGGGGCCGGAGGCGCGGGTTTTGCCCTGTTCGATCAGCACGAGCGTATCGGCCAGCCGCGCGATCTCGGCCACCGAATGGCTGACATAGACAATGGGCAGGCCGGTATCCCGCAAGCGCTCCAGAAATGGCAGGATCTCGGCGCGCCGTGGCGTATCGAGGGCGGCCAGCGGTTCGTCCATCAACAGGATCTGCGGCTTCGATAGCAGCGCCCGCCCGATGGAAACTCGCGCCTTCTCGCCGCCCGACAGGGCGGCCACACGGCGGTCAAGCAGGGGCGCAATCCCCAGCATCTCGATCACCTGATCGAAGGCGGGCCCCTGTGCCCCTTTCGGCGCGCGTTTGGCACCATAGTCCAGATTGCCGCGCACGCCCAGATGCGGGAAGAGCCGCGGGTCCTGAAAGACATAGCCGATGCGACGGCGATGGGCTGGCATATCGATACGGTTTGCGCGGTCGAAGAGCGGAGTGCCGCCCAGTGTGATCCGGCCCTGATCCGGGCGCAAAAGCCCCGAGATCGCGCTGATGACGGTGGATTTTCCCGCGCCCGAAGGGCCGAAGAGGGCGGTCACGCCGGTGGGGGCGGTGAACGCGACGGCCAGATCCAGTTGACCCGCACGGTGGCGCAGAGACACATCCAGCATCGGTGTGTTGTGCATATCAGCTCCCCCTGATCCGCTTGGCGATCATCCGCGACACGGATTCCGACAGAAGCATCGCGGTGACCGCAATCCCGATGGAGATGCCTGCGAGTTTGGCCACCGAGCCTTCGGCGCCGGGCACCTGCAGGAGCGCGTAGATGGCCGAGGGCAGGGTCTGCGTCCGGCCTGGAATATTGGAGACAAAGGTGATGGTGGCACCGAACTCGCCCATCGCCTTGGCGAAAGCGAGGATCAGCCCCGCGATGACCCCCGGTGCGATGAGCGGCAGCGTAATACTGAAGAACACGCCCAGAGGGCGCGCGCCAAGGGTGCGGGCGGCCTGTTCCAGCCCCGGATCGACGGCCTCGATGGCCAGCCAGATCGCGCGGACCATGAGCGGAAGGCCCATGACGGCCGCCGCCAGCGCCGCCCCCGTCCACTGGAAGGCGAAGACCAGCCCGATGGCACGGTCGAGAAAGGCGCCAATGGGGCCGTTACGGCCAAAGGCCAGCAGCAGGATATAACCCGTGACCACCGGCGGCAGGATCAGTGGCAGATGCACCAGCGCATTCAGTCCCCAGACCAGCGGCCCGCGCCCCCGTGCCAGAACGAGCGCCACGATAATGGCCAGTGGCAATGCGCAGAGCACCGCCACCGAGGACACTTTCAGCGAGAGCGCGATCGCCGCCCATTCTTCGGGAGAGAGCATCATGGTGTCAGTGTTTGACGCTAAAGCCCTGCGCCTCGAAGACGCCGACGGCGGTGGGGCTGCTCAGATAATCGAGGAATGCCTTGGCACCCTCGGTATCCGAGCCGGTGGTCAGCAGGGCCACCGGATAGGTGATGGCATCATGGCTGTCTTCGGGAAAGGTAGCGGCGATATGGACGCGCTTTTCGGCATGGGCATCGGTGGCATAGACCACGCCATAAGGGCTCTCGCCCGTGGCCACCAGCGCGAGCGCCGCGCGCACGTTATCGGCCTGCGCCACATGGGAGGAGAGCTGGTCCCAAAGCCCCAGATGGGTCAGCGCCTGTTTGCCATAGATGCCCGCAGGCACGCTATCGACCAGCGCCATCGCCAGAAACCCGTCCTTGCCCAAGGCTTCGGGCAGGTCTTGCGGGGCGGTCTTCACATTGTCATGGGCCACCAGGACCAAAGCGTTGCCCAGAAGGTCATGGCGGCTGCCATCCTTGATAGTGCCGGATGTCTCGACCTGATCCATCCAGTCGGTCGAGGCGGAGATAAACATATCGGCAGGCGCCCCTGCCTCGATCTGGCGGGCGAGTTTGGAGGATCCGGCATAGGAAATGGTCACCGGATCATGATCCTCGGCCCAATCCCGCGCGATCTCGTCGAGCGCGGTCTTCATCGAGGCAGCGGCAAAAATGACCGGTTCTGCCGAGGCGGCCATAGGGGTGAGGCAAGCCACGAGGGCCAGAAGGGGAAGGGCGCGCATGTTCGGGTCTCCGTTATGTTTCGACAAACATAACCCTTTCGGCAGACAGGTCCAGTATGCGGTTGTCAGTGACCCTTGGTCAGAGCCTCGATCCGGGCGATATCTTCGGCGCAGGTCTCGCGCAGACGGGTCTCGATCTGGCGATACAGGCGCAACACCTCCTCGCCGGTGGGGCTGAGTTGCGCTCCGCCACCCTTGGCTCCGCCCCGCGCAGAGAGCACCAGCGGCTCGCGGAAGCCCGCGTTAAGTTCCTCGACCAGCGCCCATGCGCGGCGATAGCTCATCCCCATGCGCCGCCCTGCTGCCGAGATCGAGCCTTCCTCGGTGATGGCCTGCAGGAGGTCGGCCTTGCCTGGCCCCATCATCACCGGATCCCAGTAAAGGCGCAAAGCCAGACGGTTGAGCGACATCGGGGTAGTCCTTTCGTTACGGCAGGCTTGCAGGAGACCCCGTCCGGAAAGACAGTTTCCGGCAAGGGCCGTCACAGCCCGTTAATTGCGGTTTTTCATGCAGCAATTCGCCAAAGACAATAGGCGCGGGACAGGTTAAGAGAAAGCATGGATAAAGAGATCGATGTTATCGCCCCGAACCTCAAGCGCCGTTTGTCCGGTGTGACGGCCACTATTGTGCGGCTTGTGCCCGCGCAGGCGCGCAAGATCGGGATCGTGACAACGGGGCCGGGCCTGCCCGATAGCCTCCCGCATGTGCCCCTGTGGCGTGTACCATTCCTGAGCCGCCGTCGCCGCGTCTGGCATGCGCGGCGTAATGTGGAGATGTTGCTGGGGCTGGCTCTGAAACATCTGTGGTTCATGGATCTTAAGCTGCTGTTCACCTCGGCCAGCCAGCGGAAACATTCGGGCTATACCAAGTGGCTGATCGGCCGGATGGATGCGGTCGTGGCTACCTCGGCGCGCACGGCGGAGTATCTGAGCGTGCCGAATCGGGTGATCCATCACGGGATCGATATCTCGGGCTTTGACCGGGCCGAAAATCGCACGGCCTTGCGGGCGTCGATGAATCTGCCCAGAGGTGTGGTGATCGGCTGTTACGGGCGGGTGCGCCATCAGAAGGGCACCGACGCCTTTGTCGATGCGATGATCGAGGTTCTTCCGTCGCGGCCCAAGGTGTCGGCGCTGGTGATGGGGCGTGCGACCGAGGGGCATTCGGAGTTCCTGACCAAACTGAAGCGCAAGGTCGGGCAGGCGGGGCTGGAGCACCGGATTCTGTTCATGCCCGAGGTCTCCGTTGATAGCATGGCCGACTGGTATCGGGTGCTGGATCTGTATGTCGCGCCGCAACGCTGGGAAGGTTTCGGCCTGACGCCGATCGAGGCCATGGCCTGCCATGTGCCGGTGGTGGCGACCCGCGTGGGCGCCTTCGAGGAGATCGTGACGCCCGAGAGCGGCAAACTCGTCGATCCGGGCGATGTGGCGGGCATGGCCGAGGCTGTGGCGGCCTATCTCGATGATCCTCAGGCGATGGCTGCGGCAGGCGAGGCGGCGCGGCGCAATGTGGAAGAGCGCTTCCAGATCGATGATGAGGCTGATGCGCTGATCGAGGTCTATCGGGGCCTGCTGGCATGACACGGGCGGGGTTCTATCTGGCGCGGTTGCTGCGGCAGGAGGGGCCGCTTGCCGCCATGTCCGTGCCGCAGAGCGGACTGCTGGGGGCGCTTGCGGGGAAATCCGTGGCGCTGGTCGGGAATGCGCGCTCGCTGGCCGAAAACAACCACGGCGCGGCTATCGATGCGCATGACGTGGTGGTGCGGATCAATCGCGCCCCGATGCCGCAGGCGGAAAGCCACGGCACACGGACCGACTGGCTGGCGCTGGCGGTGCGACTGGCCCCGCAGGACCGCGCGCGGATCGGGGCGGGGCGGTATCTGTGGATGAGCCACAAGCGCAAGAGGCTGGACTGGACGACCGCCACAAGCGACGGGTTCTATCTGCACCCGCAGGCCGATTATGCGGATCTGCAAAGCCGGCTTGGCGCACAACCGACGACGGGGGCGATGATGATCGATCTTCTCCTGCGTTCGGAATTGGCGGGGCTCACGCTCTACGGCTTTGATTTCTTTGCGTCTTTGTCGCTTTCGGGGCGCCGGACGGCCCGCGATGTGCCGCATGATTTTACCTCCGAGGCGGATTTTGTGGCAGGGCTGATGGCGCAAGATAACCGCCTTATTCGCCGCTAATTTCGCGAAAACCCTTTAAATTTACAGGCATTCGGGCTATGTCGCACCTCGTCCGAGATACAAGGAGGGCCTAAATTGGGCTATAAAGTCGTCGTTGCTGGCGCCACGGGTAATGTGGGCCGCGAAATGCTGAATATTCTCGCCGAGCGCGAGTTCCCTGCCGATGAGGTTGTTGCTCTGGCGTCGCGCCGGAGCCTTGGTACTGAAGTCAGCTATGGCGACAAGACACTCAAATGTAAGGACATCGAGGGTTTCGACTTCTCGGGTTATGACATTGCGCTCTTCGCCATCGGCTCGGATGCAACCAAGCAATATGCGCCGATCGCGGCGAAAGCCGGTTGTGTTGTCATCGATAACTCCTCGCTCTACCGCTATGATCCGGAGATCCCGCTGGTCGTGCCGGAAGTGAACCCCGAGGCGGTTGACGGCTACACCAAGAAGAACATCATCGCGAACCCGAATTGCTCGACTGCACAGATGGTCGTGGCGCTCAAACCGCTGCATGACCGCGCCAAGATCAAGCGCGTTGTCGTCTCGACCTACCAGTCGGTGTCCGGCTCGGGCAAGGAAGGCATCGACGAGCTGTGGGACCAGACCAAGGGCCTCTACGTCCCCGGTCAGGAAAAAGAGCCGAAGAAATTCACCAAGCAGATCGCCTTCAACGTGATTCCGCATATCGACGTCTTCATGGAAGACGGTTCGACCAAGGAAGAGTGGAAGATGGTCGCCGAGACCAAGAAGATCGTCGATCCGTCGATCAAGGTTACTGCAACCTGCGTGCGTGTGCCGGTCTTTGTGGGCCACTCGGAATCGCTGAATATCGAGTTCGAGGAATTCCTCGACGAGGATGAAGCCCGTGACATCCTGCGCGAGGCCCCCGGTATTCTGGTGGTCGATAAGCGCGAGGATGGCGGCTATGTCACGCCCGTGGAATGCGTGGGCGATTACGCGACCTTCATCTCGCGCATCCGTCAGGACAGCACGATCGAAAACGGTCTGAACCTGTGGTGCGTGTCCGATAACCTGCGTAAGGGTGCGGCGCTCAATGCCGTTCAGATCGCCGAAACGCTGGGTAAACGCTGCCTGAAAAAAGGCTGATCCAGCTTCGATTGAGGTGTCAGAGCGCCCGGGGGAAACCCCGGGCGTTCTGCATTCTGACGGAAACGTCATCGGTCAGGCAGGCCGCGGACTTGCCAGGCGGTGCCTTGCCCCCCACGTTTCACCGGATAGTGAGGGAGGGAAACACATGCGATTGATGATGGCCGGAATGGTCGTGGCTCTGCCGCAGGCGGTATGGGCGCAGGATGTGCTTTATGGCAAGGTGAGCGCTGTGACGCTTTATCCGCAAGGCGCGGAAGTGGTCCGGCAGGTGCGTATTCCGCAAGGCGCGGGGCAGGTGGTGATTGCCGGTCTGCCGCAGAGCATGACACTGGACCGTTTGAGTATTTCGGCGGATCAGGCGCGCCTGAGCGGGGTGCGTCTGGTGGCCGGCAACGGTGCCGATAGTCCGGCGCTTGGCGAGGCGCGGGTGCGGGTCACGCAGCTGACCGAGGCGTTGGCGCAGAAGGAAGACGGGGTCAAGCTGCTGCAGGCCGAGGCCGAGGCCGCGCTGGATCGGGTGGCCTATCTGCGGGGGCTGAACCCGCAGGGGGATGCCCAACAGGCGCTGGATCTGGGCGAGCAAATCGAGGCACGGGCGCTGGTGGCGCGCCGCAATGCGGTCGAGGCGCAGGCCCGCGCCCGTCAGGCCGAAGCGGCGCTCGATCCCGACCGTCGCGCGCTGGCAGAAGCCAGAGCCGATCTCTCTGATCTGGAGGCAAAATCACAGACCGAGAAGCATCTGGAGGCGACCGCAACCGGCGAAGGCGTGCTGACGCTCACGAGCTTTGTCGAGGATGCGGGCTGGGCGCCGGTTTATGATATGCGGCTTGATCGCGAGGCGAAGCAGATCGAT
Source organism: Thioclava kandeliae (assembly GCF_040297545.1). NCBI lineage: Bacteria > Pseudomonadati > Pseudomonadota > Alphaproteobacteria > Rhodobacterales > Paracoccaceae > Thioclava > Thioclava kandeliae. The sequence continues at coordinate 157,691 of NZ_JAYWLC010000005.1, read as the reverse complement.
CTGACGCGGCTCGTTTCGGTGCATCAATCCAGCGGCGAGGACTGGAGCGGTGTCGACCTGACGCTTTCGACAGCGCGTCCGAATGACCGGATGGATCCGACCGAACTCTGGCCGGATTTGCGACAGATCGGCACTGAAGGGCCTGTCCTGCGCTCGATGGGGGCGGCTGCGCCGATGGCGGAAAGTGCCGCGATGCTGAAGAGCGACCAGCTCGATCCGCAGATGGAAGGGGTGTCTCTGGTCTATCACCTGCCCGAGGCGGTGGATATCCGTGACGGCGCCGAGGCCCTGCGTCTGCGGATGCAGGATGAGCGCCTCGCCTCCGATATCTGGGCCGAGGCCGTACCCTCGCGTGACGAGACCGCCTATCTGGTCGCGGAGGCGACGAATAACGGCGAGGAGCCGATTCTGCCGGGTCGGGCCACGCTCTATGTCGATGGTGCGCTGGTGGGGCAGAGTGATCTGCCGATGACGATGCCGGGTGAGAAGATCACCACAGGCTTCGGCGCGCTCGATGGCGTCACGCTCTCGAATGACGTCACCCGCCAGACCGGTGATCGGGGTGTCATCTCGCGCCGGAACGCGCGCGAGGAGATCACGCGGATGACGGTCGAGAACCATACCGGTCAGGACTGGCCGCTGCGGGTCGTGGGGCAGGTCCCCTATTCCGAGCAGGACGATCTCAAGATCGACTGGACGGCGGAGCCTGCGCCTTCTGAAACCGATCTCGATGACCGGACGGGAGTGCTTGGCTGGCGGTTCGACTTGCCCGCGAAGGCAAGTCGGGAGATCACGGTCACGACGCGATTCGAGTGGCCAGAAGATCAGGTTCTTCGCTGACCGGTTTACGCCGCGAGCGGAACATGGCGCCGCTCAGAACCTCCCTGAGCTCATCGACAGATGATTTCGGGGGGGCTTCTGGCACGGAGACCAGTTTAGGCTTTTCAATCTCTGCGCGAGGCTTCTTGCGCAGGGAATGGAAGACCAGAGCGTGGCTTTCGTCCTCTTCCACGGTTTCGGTTGCAGGCGCAGATACGGACCCGGCCGCCTCCGTCTCGATCTCCGGCATGGGTGCTGCGGCCTTTTGCAGGGGCGTCTTCACCGTTGCGGCGACGGGCTCCGGCGCCTTTTCCGGCACCAGGCCGGGGAAGGGCGACTGGTAGCGGCGCGTCAGCTCGCCCTGATTCTGGCCGATGTCATGAAGCGTGCACAGGAAATCGTTGGACGGGAACTCATGCAGTGCCACGCGGCCTTCGCCATCATGACGTAACACATAGCCCAGACTGCGCAATTGCGCCTGAAGGTCGAGCCAACCGTCTGCAAGATCAAAACACTGGGTAAGCGACGCCTGCTTGCGCAGGCGTTCGGTCACTGATGCGGCCTCTTGCGAAAGAGAAGCCAGGAGCGCGCCACGGATGATATCCGCGGGGGCTTTAGCCTGAGCGCGCGCAGAGAGTTCGATCTGACGGATCATCTCGGCGGGCAGGCGAAGGGTGACGAGGTGTGATGCAATCTGGGTCATGTCGCCAGATTGCATCCCTATCCTTAATCGCGAGTTAAGCGCGCTTAGTCTTTTTTATTAAAATCGCTTCAAACGTTCTCGAAGCCATTCGTGTTGGGGTTGTATTGGCACAGATTGCCGCTGCCGATGTCATGCCACAGTCCGTGCAGCGTCATCTGACCCGATTCGACGGCCGAGGTGACGAAGGGGAACGTCATCAGGTTCTCGAGGCTGACCATGACGGCTTCCTTTTCGAGCGCCGTGATTCGTTCCTCTTCGGGCAGATCCTTGACCCGCTCGAAACCCGGACGCAGCAGGTTCAGCCACGCGCCGACGAAGGAGGTCTTCTCCTCGAGTTCGGGGGCATGCCCCGTGCACATGGAATTGCAGCCTGCGACACCGCCGCATTTGGAGTGACCCAGCACGATCAGATGCGAGACTTTGAGCGCCTGCACGGCATATTCTACCGCCGCCGAGGTGCCGTGATGCTCGCCATCGAGCTCGTAGGGCGGCACGAGATTGGCGATATTGCGGTGAATGAAGAATTCGCCTGAATCCGCGCCGAAGATCGAGGTGACGTGCACGCGCGAATCACAGCACGAGATCACCATCGCGCGCGGGCGCTGACCCTCGTCCGCGAGCTTCTTGTACCAGACCGAATTCTCGGAATAGGTGGTGGCTTTCCAGCCGTGAAAGCGTTGAACCAGAGTAGGCGGCAACAGTTTTACACGTTCCCTCATGATCATCCCCTATATGATTTGCACCTACTTAGACCTGAAAAAACCGGAGTTCGAGCAAAATTCCCGTAATTAGGCAGAGTTTTTCCTAATTATGAAAGCATTTCTTGAGACCTATGCGCCAAGGTGAACGCGACCGTGGGGGTCGTTGGGGGCAGGCTTTACCTGCCGTGAAGGGGTCATGGGAGCCATGCGTGTGTTTGCATGGCCGTTACGATGTGACCCGACGCAATGCGGAGGGTGCCAGTTTGGCAAATGTTATGAAGTTGCGCTGCAATGAGTCGGTGCGGATTGAACAGGCCCGGATCGTCGCGCTCTATGCCCAGTTGGGACAGCAGGCGGCAGAACGGTTGATGGCCAGCGCAATCGAGGATCTCGCGATGCACATGGTCGCGATTGATGCTGCTGTCCAGAAAAACGAGCTGGACGCCTTCGACGAGGCCGTGACCGCGCTGATTCCGCTGGCTCGTCAGGTGGGGATGACCAAGCTCGAACAGGTCACGCGCGATCTGCGCGACTGTATGCGCCGGAAGGATATGGTGGCCACGCGGGCTGTCCTGTCGCGGCTGATGCGGATCGGTGACCGCTCCCTGAGCGAGGTCTGGGATCTGGAAGATATGAGCATCTGAGATGCTTTCGCAAAGCCGCGTGATCGGGTGGTGGTGCATGCGGGCTACCCCTTGCGGGTGGCGTGCAGCAGACTAGGCTAGGGATCAACTTAAATGATCCGGAAAGTCAGATGTCCTTGCCTATCTTGCCCGACCGCCCTGCCATGCGTTTTGCCACAGCCGATGCGCCATTGCCGCTTTATGTGACCGAAGGGCCGCTGCCCGAGGCGCTGACGCCGGCACAGGCCGCTTGGGCCAGGGCGCAGGGTTTCAGCGGGGCGCTGGGGCAGGTCTGTGTGCTGCCCTCCGCAGAGGGCGGTATCGCTGCGGCGCTCTTTGGCTGGGGCAGTAATGCCACGCGGGCCCGTAGCCGGTTCCCTCTGGCGCGCGCCGCTCATGCGCTGCCCGAAGGGGTCTGGTCCATCACGGGGCTTGCGGAGGACCAGCTGGAAGAGGCAGCCCTCGGCTGGCTTCTGGCGGGCTATGCCTATGATCTCTATGCCAAAGCCCCGGTTCCCAAGGCGCGGCTCGTCTGTCCCGCAGGGGTGGATGCGGCGCGCCTCGAGGCGATTGCCGCAGGCGAGGCGCTGACCCGTGATCTGATCAACACGCCCGCCAATGATATGGGGCCAGCCGAGCTCGAGCGCGCGATCAAGGATCTCGCCGATTGCCACGGTGCCGAGATCAACTCCATCGTGGGCGAGAAGCTTCTCGAGAGGGGGTTCCCGCTCGTCTACACGGTAGGTCAGGCCAGTCCGCGCGCGCCGCGTCTTGTGGAAATGCGCTGGGGCAGCGAGGGGCCGGAGCTAACGCTTGTCGGCAAGGGGGTCTGCTTTGATACCGGTGGTCTGAACCTCAAGCCCGGTAGCTCGATGGGGTTGATGAAGAAGGATATGGGCGGCGCGGCCACCGTGCTGGGGCTTGCGCATATGATTATGGCGCTGAAACTGCCGCTGCGCTTGCGGGTGCTGGTGCCTGCGGTCGAGAATGCGGTGTCGGGGGATGCGTTCCGTCCGCAGGATATCTATACCTCCCGCAAAGGGCTGACGGTCGAGATCAATAATACCGATGCCGAGGGGCGTCTGGTTCTGGCCGATGCGCTGGCCTATGCCGATGAGGAAAGCCCCGATCTGATCCTGTGCATGGCCACGCTGACCGGTGCGGCCCGTGTGGCGCTGGGGCCGGATGTGCCGCCCTTCTATACCGATGACGAGGCGCTGGCCGCGGCACTGGCGGGAGCGGCCAAGCAGGTCGCCGATCCGCTTTGGCGGATGCCGTTCTGGGAACCCTACGAGGAGAAGATCGAACCGGGGATCGCCGATATCGACAATGCGCCCGCAGGCGGCATGGCAGGCTCTATCACGGCGGCGCTGTTCCTGCGCCGCTTCGTGACCGAAACCGAGCGGTTTGCCCATTTCGATATCTATGGCTGGCAGCCCTCCGCGATGCCGGGCCGTCCGAAGGGCGGGGTGGGTCAGGGCGCGCGCGCCATTCTGGCCAGCTTGCAGGATGTGCTGGGGCTCGGCGCATGACCCCTGCCGGATGTGACCCGCTGGCGGGGCGTGACCGGCGGCTGACGCCCTATTCGGGATCGGTCGCCCTGCGCAGCCTTACGGGGGAGGTCGAGGCGATCAGCTTTACCGACGGGCGGCCCGCGCGGGTGGTCGTGCCGGTGGTCGATCTGTGCGATGCGCCCGAGGGCGCGCGCGACCGGCAGCTTCTGTTCGGTGCTTCGGTGACCGCGGTCGACGAGCGTGCCGGTTGGGCCTTCGTGCAGGCCGAGGCCGATGGCTATTGCGGCTGGGTCGGGCTGCCTGCTCTGGGGGAGGCCAGGGCCGCCACCCATATCGTGCGGGCGCCCGCGACCCATATCTATTGCGAGGCCTCCATCAAGCGTGGCGAGGTCATGGCGCTGTCGATGGGGGCGACGCTGACGGTTCTGCGCGAGGAGGGACCGTTTGCGGTGACCGAGGAGGGGTTCGTGCCCCGACCGCATCTGCGCCCGCTGGACCAACCGGAAAGCGACCCTGCCACTGTGGCCGAGCGCCTGCTGGGGGCGCCCTATCTCTGGGGCGGCAACGGTTATGACGGGATCGATTGTTCGGGGTTGGTGCAGGCGGCGTTTGCGGGCTGCGGGATTGCCTGTCCGGGCGATAGCGACCTGCAATGGAAAAGCTTCGGTCAGGAGCTTCTGGACGAGACTCCGATCCAGCGTGGCGATCTGCTCTTCTGGAAGGGGCATGTGGCGATGGCGGTGAGCGAGACGCAGCTGGTCCATGCCAACGGCCATGCGATGGCGGTGAGCCACGAGCCGATCCAGGAGACGATGGCGCGGATCGAAGCTGCGGGCGAGGGGGCCTATCTCGGGCGCAAGCGGCGCCTGTAATTCAGTCGATCGGGCGGATCAGCTTGCGCTCAAGCACTTGCAGCACCTGCGCAAGGTCGTGACCGCGCTTGAGGATCCGCCCGTCCATCCCGATGACCGAATACATTCCCTGTTTGTTGCGCAGGGCGGGACGTTTCTCTATCCGGTAGATCGGAAATTCCGCCGCCCGCCGGAACACCGAGAAAATCGCGACATCCCTGAGGAAGCTCATCCCGTAATCGCGCCATTCGCCCGCGGCGACCATGCGCCCGTAGACGGACAGGATCACCGAAAGCTCGCGGCGGTCAAAGGCGATTTGGGGCGTGCCTCCCGGAAGAGGCGGCATATTCTGCACTGTCATGGACCCAGCCTGCCACTAGTTTGAATTTTACGCAATCGTCACGCCAAAAGGAACGCGAGCTGCGAACAGCATCGTGAACAGGCCCTAAACGGCCTTAATCAATTCACGGTTTAGCCGTGATCCAAACGTGAAATGACCTTAATCCTCCCCACATGCCGCCCTGATCTGCTGTCAGAAATAGCGATAGCGAAAGCAAACGCTCTGCTCCGGTGTCGCACGCAACAGCCCCCACCCAGTCGGCGATGCCGGAGCAGTTTTCCCCCTAGCGATGACACCGGATGCGATTGAAGCTCTCAGCTTTTGCGTGGGTGATGGACCGATTGTGATGTCGCCCTCGCGCAGGGGTGAGCTATCTTGATCTCACGGGATTTCAGAAAAGGAGCGGATATGCACCATTACATCAAAGCCCCTGTCGCCATTCTTACAGTGATCGGATCGGTTGCGATTGCCAATGCCGATGCGGCCGACCCCACCGTGAAAGCGTGGCAGGACGGTATGCACGAGCTGCGCCAGTCCAGCAACATCCTCGGGGACATGGCCAAGAAGAAATCCGATTTCAATGCCGATATCGCGGGCTCGGCCGCGCAGGCGATGCAGGAAGAGGCCAAGAAGCTGCCGGAGCTGTTCAAGACCAAGGCCGAGGATCCCGAATCGGATGCCAAATCCGGTATTTGGAACAATTGGGAGGAATTTACCTCGCACGCCAAGGATCTGGAAATGGCCGCCGCGGATATGGATACGTCCAGCCTCGCGGGCGTGCAGGCGGGCATGAAAGCCGTAGGCGGCGCCTGTGCGGCCTGCCACAAGGAATTCAAGGACTGAAACGCGAAACGGCCCCGGAGGTCCGGGGCCGCTTTTCTAGCCGCAAAGCAGTGCGGTGATGGTGCCCGCCGCATCCGTTTGGATCCTTAGCCGCTCGGGACGGAAATCCATCGTCTGCAGACTGCCGGGAGCCTCGACGCGGTGCGATTCAGGCCAGTCGGCCTGATCGAAGCGCGCAAGCGGCGCACCGATGCGGTCCTGCAACCGGTCCGCCCCGCATTGCGCGGGCGGCAGATCACCGGGCGCCTCTGGCTGTGGCGCGGGGCTCTGACAGGCCGTCAGCGCCAGAAGCCCTGCGATCCCCCAGAGGGTATTGCGGCGCATCAGCCGCAATCCACGTTATAGACATTGCCCATCTCGTCGAGGCGGAACACGATCCGGTGGGGCTGGTAGATCTGGTCCTCGACCCCGCGCCAGCGGACGACGCGATATTTCTTGTCGCCCAGCGGCAGGCCGGCGATGGCGCTTTCGGGCTGGCCCAGAATATAGGAATATTCCTTGGCTCCGCACAGGTCGGGCTCGCGCTCGTTCAGGCCGTCTGCGGTATCGGCCGCGCCAATCATCGCTTGTGCTGATTCGGGGAGAATGGGGGTCGGGGCCAGCTCTTGCTGCGAAGGCTGGCAGGCAGCCAGTAGGGCAATGGCTGCGAAGGCGTAAACTCGGGTCAACATGTCGCTCTCTTGCTTGTGTTTGATCGCATTGTGCCTCAGGTTCGGACAAAATTCCATATGACGGAGAAGTCCGATGAGAACCCGTGCTGCAGTTGCACTAGAAGCAGGTAAGCCCTTGGAAATCATGGAGGTCGAACTCGACGCTCCGAAGAAGGGCGAGGTGCTGATCGAAATCAAGGCCACGGGGCTTTGTCACACGGATGCCTTCACGCTGTCGGGCGCGGACCCCGAGGGGCTTTTCCCGTCGATTCTCGGCCATGAGGGTGCAGGGGTCGTGATCGAGGTGGGCGAGGGTGTCACCACGCTGAAACCCGGCGATCATGTGATCCCACTCTACACGCCCGAATGCCGTGAATGCCCCTCCTGCCGCTCGGGCAAGACCAACCTGTGCACCGCGATCCGCAACACCCAGGGTCAGGGCCTGATGCCCGATGGCACCACGCGCTTCCATATGCTCGATGGCACGCCGATCTATCACTATATGGGCTGCTCGACCTTCGCCAACCACACCGTGATGCCCGAGATCGCGCTGGCCAAGGTGCGTGAGGACGCGCCTTTCGAGAAGATCTGCTATATCGGCTGCGGCGTGACCACCGGCATCGGTGCCGTGATCAATACCGCAGGCGTCGAGATCGGCTCGACCGCGGCGGTATTTGGCTTGGGCGGGATCGGTCTGAACGTCATTCAGGGTCTGCGGATGGCCGGGGCCGATATGATCATCGGTGTCGATCTGAATGACGACAAAGCCGAGATGGCGAAGAAATTCGGCATGACCCATTTCGTGAACCCCTCGAAGATCGAAGGCAGCGTGGTGCAGGAGATCGTGAACCTCACCAAGAAGGGCGATGACCAGATCGGCGGCGTGGATTACTCCTTCGATGCGACGGGCAACGTGAAGGTCATGCGTGATGCTCTGGAATGCTCGCATCGCGGCTGGGGGGTGTCGGTGATCATCGGCGTGGCACCGGCAGGCGCCGAGATCTCGACCCGTCCGTTCCAGCTGGTCACGGGCCGCGTCTGGAAGGGCACCGCCTTCGGGGGCGCCAAGGGCCGGACCGATGTCCCGAAATTCGTCGACTGGTATATGGATGGCAAGATCGAGATCGATCCGATGATCACCCACGAGCTGGCGCTCGAGGAGATCAATCACGGCTTCGACCTGATGCATGAGGGCAAATCGATCCGCGCGGTCGTGAAATACTGACGCCGGTCTATCTGGCAGACGGGGAGGGGGCGCTCGCGCCCCCTCTTTGCGTTTCACGCAAATTCACCCCCTGAGGATATTTTGGGGACGCTGGAAGGATCAGCAGCCCAGATAGGCGCGCAAGGCGGCAGGAGGGTCGGCCAGCAGCGCGCCCGTGTCTTGCGGGGCTTCGGCGCTGCCATCGGCCACAAGGATGGTCTGCGGGCAGATCGCTTTGGCATCCTCGGGGTCATGGGTAACCATAAGAAGGGTGAAGCGGTGCTCTGCCGCAAGGGTGCGGGTCAGGGCCAGCATTTCGGATTTCAGAGCAGGACCCAAGGCCGAGAAGGCTTCATCCAGCAGCAGGAGCGGGCGTTTGCGCAAGAGTGCACGGGCCAGCGCTGCGCGGCTTTGCTGGCCGCCTGACAGCTCGGCGGGCCTGCGCGGACCGAGCCCCGCAAGCCCCGTGGCCTCGAGCACGGTCTCGATCCGCGCCCGGTCTGCGGCCGAGAGGTTCAGCCGCGGGGAGATGCCGAGACCGAGATTTTGCGCGATGGTGAGATGGGGAAAGAGGTTCTGGTCCTGAAAGAGGATCGAGAGCGGGCGTTTGCCCGTGGGCTGGGCGGCCAGATCCTGCCCCTGCCAGAGGATACGCCCGCTTTCGAGAGGGAATAGCCCCGCGATGGCGGCCAGCAGGGTGGATTTGCCCGCCCCCGACGGTCCGATCAGCGCCGTATGCTGGCCTGCCCCGATTGTGAGGTCGGCGCACAGGCTCCAGTCGTCCTGATGCAGGGTGATGTTATCGAGGGCCAGCATGATGTCCGATCCGGTCGAAAAGGGCGAAAAGCCCGAAGGTGAGGGTAAGAAGCAGGGTCGCGGCGGCGGCGGCCTGATCGAGGCGGTAGCTGCCCATCAGCTGGAAGATGGCCAAGGGCAGGGTGCGGGTCTGGCCATCGGAAAACAGCGTGATCACGCCGAGATCCCCCATCGAGAAAGCACAGGCAAGCCCCGCCGAAAAGCCCAGAGGGCGGGCGAGGCGCGGCAGGGTAAGGAACCGCAGCTTGGCTGCGCCGCCCATATCGAGCGATGTGGCGAGTCGGTCGTAATCGGCCTGAAGCGCGTGGATCTCGGGCAGGAGGAGGCGTGTGACGAAAGGCAGCGACAGGGTTGCGTTGACCACCAGCGTGACGGGGATCAGGAGGCTGGTGGGGGCGGCAAAGGGCTGGATCATCAGGAACAGCCCCGTGCCCAGCACCAGACCGGAGGCCGCAAGCGGCAACATGGCCGCGCCTTCCGTCCAGCGGTGGCGTGGTGCGTGAAGGGCGAGCGGCAGGGCCAATGCCAGCGTCAGTGCCGTGGATCCGAGCGCGATGGTGAGCGAGGTCAGCGCGGCCTGCCAGACCATCGGGGGCATCGTGGCCAGCGCGGGAAGCCCGCGCCAGAGGATCAGTGCGATGGGCAGGAGCAGGAACAGGGCCGAGGCCGCGATGACGGTTGCATCGGCCCATTGCGCTAAGCGGGTCGAGGGCGCGAAGAGGGCGGGCCGGTCGAGCCCTGCGCCGAAGGCCGCGGGGGCCGAGAGCTTTGCCCCTATGCCCACGGCCATCAGGCACAGGGCCACCTGCACCAGCGCGAGGCTGGCGGCGCGGCCTGTGTCATAGTCGAAACGGAAAGCCTGATAGATGGCCAGTTCGACCGTCGTGGCCGAGGGGCCACCGCCCAAAGTCAGTGCCACCGCGAAACTGCCCAGACAGACGAGGAAGATCGCCACGAACGCGCCGGGCAGGGTGGCGCGCAGCATCGGGCGTTCGAGATGGCGCCACATCGCGGCCCCGTCGAAATCGAGCGTGGCGGCAAGGCGCAGGCGCTCGGCGGGGATCGATTGCCAGCCCTGCAGCACCATGCGGGTCGCAAGCGGCAGGTTGAAGAACACATGGGCCAGAATGACCCCATGCGCGCCATAGATGGTGAGCGTGGGCAGGCCAATCCCTCCGAGCGCGTGATTGAGGAGCCCGCTGCGGCCGAAGACCGCCAGAAGCCCCAGAATGGCCGCGATCACCGGCAGGATGAAGGGCGCGCCGAGCGCGGTGATCAGCACAGTGCGCCCGACAAACCGCCGTCGCGCCAGCGCCCGCGCCAGCGGCACGGCCAGCGCACAGGAGATCAGCGCCGAGAGCGCCGCCTGCCAGAGGGTGAACCAGAGCGCCTGCAGGTCCGATCCGCGCAAAGCAGTGAGACCGCCCCCATGGAGGGCGGTCGCAAGGATCGGCCCGAGCACCAGAAGCACTGGCACCAGAGTCGCTCCGAAGGCGATCAGCGGAAGGCGGCGAGCCATTCGTCAAGCGCGGGCTGGCGCAGGGCCTCGGCCTCGTCTTCGCTATAGAAGATGGTCTTTGCAGGGCGCGGCAGGTCCGCGAATTCCTTGGGCAGGAAGCCGTCCTTGATGATGGCGGGATAGGACCAGTTCGCGGTGGCGATCATGCTTTGGAAATCATCCGAGAGCACATAATCCATGAATTTCTGTGCCAGTTCGGGATGTTTCGAGCTTTTCAGCTGGGCCACCAACTCGGCCATGAAATAATGGCCCTCGGGGAAGATGGCGGCGGCCTTGGTATCATCGTTCTCGGCGATGATGTGATAGGCGGGGGAGGTGGTGTAGCTCAGCACCATATCCACCTCGCCATCGGTAAAGAGACCATAGCTCTCCGACCAGCCGGGCGTCACGGTCAGCACCTTGGGCTTCAGCTTGGCCCAAGCCTCGGGTGCCTTATCGCCATAGACGGCCTTCACCCATAGCAGCAGAGCGAGCCCCGACACGGAGGAACGCGGGTCCTGAATGGCGATCTTCAGATCATCGGGGGCGTTGAGCAGATCATCGAATGATTTTGGCGGGGTCTTCAGCTTGGTCTTGTCGTAGATGAAGGCGGTTTCCGACCAGTTGAAGGGGACGAAGGTATCATCGGTCCATTTGATCGGCAGGGTCAGGCGCGAGTTATCCTCGTTCGAGGGCGCAAAGAGGCCGGTCTTGCGGGCGCGGGCGGTCTGGTCGGTATTGAGCCCGATCACGACATCCGCCTTGGTGTTCTTGCCCTCCAGCATGATGCGCGAGAGCACATCGCCCGCCACGAATTGCAGATCGCAGCCGCATTGCGCCTCGAAGCCTTTTTCGATCTGCGGGCCGGGGCCCCATTCCGAGGTGAAATAATCGGGCTCATAGACGGTCAGGACGGGTGTGTCCTCGGCCTGTGCAGTGGTTGCCATGCCTGCCAGAAAGGCCAAGCCAATAAGGGATCTTCTCATCTGTGCTCCTCCAGATCCGCAGGAAAGGAGGGCGCAATGGGTGCGTCCCGTGACCTTCCCTCCGCCGGTGCTAACCGGTTCAGGTTCGACGGGTTCGCCAATGGCATCTCAGCCGGATCACCGGCACCCCGAGGTTATGGGCCAGATATATTGCACGGGGCGCGTTCTCAGACAAGGTGTCGCGGGCGCGCGCCCCGTGCAGCGGTGTCAGTGCGGGCGGGCGTATTCGGCCAGCTCTGCCTCGGCGGCGGGGTCGATGCCCAGATCGTCATCGGCGGTGCCGGCAAGCGGGTTCTCGTAGGTCGCCATATCCAGCTGCCCCTCGGTCTTGGCCACGATTGTGGTGACCACAGCATCACCTGTGATGTTCACCGCAGTGCGGATCATATCCATCAGACGGTCAACGCCCAAGATCAGCGCGATGCCCTCGATCGGCAGGCCGACCTGACCCAGAACCATGGTCAGCATCACCAGACCCACACCCGGCACACCGGCGGTGCCGATGGAGGCCAGAACGGCCATGGCGATCACCGTCAGATAGCCGCCGAGCCCCAGATCGATGCCATAGACATTGGCAAGGAACACCGTGGCCACCCCCTGCATGATCGCGGTGCCGTCCATGTTGATGGTGGCGCCGAAGGGAATGCAGAAGGAGGCGACCGAGTTCTTGGCGCCCATGCGTTCCGTCACGCAGCGTAGCGTCACGGGGATGGTGGCATTGGAGGAGGCGGTCGAGAAGGCGAAGATCTGCGCGGGGCGGATCTTCTTCATGAAGGTGATGGGATTAAGCCCCGAGAAGACCTTGAGGATGATCATCAGCGTGACAAACAGATGCAGGAACAGCGCCCCCGTCAGGGTCAACACATAGGTCAGCACCGGCAGGAACAGGTCGATCCCCTGTTCGGCGAAGGTTTTGGTGATCAGGCAGAAGACGCCGATGGGGGCGAAGGCCATGACGATGGAGACGATCTTCATCATCACCTCGTTCATATATTCACAGCCCGCGACAAAGGCTTTGGATTTCTCGCCCAGCATCAGGACGGCCACGCCAAGGATGATCGTATAGAAGATGATCTGCAGCATCTCGCCGCTGGCGAATGCCTGCACCGGATTGGTGGGCACGATACCTGCAAAGACATCCCAGACCGAGGGGGCTTCCTTGGCGGTGACGCCCGAAGTATCCACGCCATCCATCGTGAACCCGTTGCCCGGTCCGACGATTTTGGCGATGAGGATCGCGATGGCAATCGCGATGGCGGTGGTCATGATATAGAGTGCGAAGCTCTTGCCGCCCACACGGCCCAGCACGCGGATATCACCGATGCCCGTGACCCCGCAGATGAGCGAGAAGAACACCAGAGGCACGACGAGCATCTTCAACGCATTGACGAACATCTTGCCGATCATCGCCAGAAGGCCGCCGGTAATATAGGTCGAGATAAAATCCGAGCCGATCTGGTTGAAAATCACACCCAATACGATGCCCGCTCCCATAGCGGTCATAATCTGTGTCGTCAGCGACATGCGTTTGCTGGCCATGCGCCTGATCTCCCTGTTGTGATGGGTCCAGTGTGGCGCGCGGCTCCCGTTCCGCGAGCGCCGAGTGACCCGTGAGCCTGCCTATCATGCGGGGTAACGCACAGATTGCCTAGAGGGGAAGCAGTTGCTACATCGGTGCCAGCCTTTTATGCAGGCTGGAATCGGGCTTTGATGCCCCCAAACCGGATCTGGCGCGTAATCAGGGAGCTGCCCCATGTCGTATAATACTTTCGGACATCTGTTCCGCGTCACCACTTGGGGCGAGAGCCATGGTCCCGCGCTCGGGGCCACCGTCGATGGTTGCCCGCCGGGCATCGAGATTTCGGAAGAGTTCATTCAGGTCTTTCTCGACCGTCGCCGTCCGGGGCAGTCGAAAGAGACCACCCAGCGCAAGGAAGCCGATGCCGTGCGCATCCTTTCGGGCGTTTTCGAGGGGAAAACCACCGGCACACCGATCCAGCTGATGATCGAGAATACCGACCAGCGCTCCAAGGATTATGGCGAGATCGCGCGCCAGTTCCGTCCCGGTCACGCCGATCTGGCCTATTTCCAGAAATACGGCATCCGTGATTACCGCGGCGGCGGACGTTCTTCGGCGCGCGAGACGGCGGCACGGGTCGCGGCAGGCGGTGTGGCGCAGGCCGTGCTGCGCCAGCTGGTGCCCGAGCTGAAGATCACCGGATACATGGTGCAGATGGGGGTGAAGCACATCAACCGCGCCCGTTTCGACGAGAGCCAGATCCTGAAGAATCCCTTCTTCATCCCCGATGCGGATGTGGTCGATGAATGGGCGGATTACCTGCAGGCGATCCGCAAGCAGCATTCCTCGGTCGGTGCCAAGATCGAGGTGACGGCCACGGGCGTGCCTGCAGGGCTCGGCGCGCCGATCTATGCCAAGATGGATACCGATCTGGCAGCGGCGATGATGTCGATCAACGCCGTGAAGGGCGTCGAGATCGGCGAGGGCATGGACGCGGCCAATCTGACCGGTATCGAGAATGCCGACGAGATCGTGATGGGCGAGAACGGGCCGGAATATCTGACCAACCATGCGGGCGGCATCCTTGGCGGGATCACCACCGGACAGCCGGTTATCGTGCGCTTCTCGGTCAAGCCGACCTCGTCGATCCTGACACCGCGCCAGTCTATCAACCTTGATGGCGAGGCCGTGGAAGTGGTGACCAAAGGCCGCCATGACCCCTGCGTGGGCATCCGCGCGGTGCCGGTGGCCGAGGCGATGGCCGCGTGCGTCATTCTCGACCATCTGCTGATGGATCGCGGTCAGACCGGTGGCCTGCGCGGTCGGATCGGCCGCTAGCATTTGCCCGGGACGCGGGCGCCTCGGTTCGCGCGAACCGAGGCTTTAGGTGCTGCAGAGCATGCTGTTTCGGGTGGCCGACTGACCGGATGTGCCACAGAAGAAGGCGGTTGTCCGCAGGCAGGGCGAATCTGCATGCGATTCGTGTCTGTCTTGCGGATGTGCATGGAAAGTAACCTTGCACATGGATCCCCTTTCCCCTCTAAACCGTTCTGTCTATATTGACGGAAAAAGGGTGTCCCATGTCGAATTCCTGTAAAGCGCCAGCTAAGGACGCATGTATCCGCCGCGGACGCAAGTTCGATCAGGTGCTGGAAGGCGCGCGCAAGGTGTTCCTGCGCGACGGGTTCGAGGGGGCTTCGGTCGATGACATCGCGCGCGAGGCGGGCGTCTCCAAGGCGACGCTTTATAGTTACGTGTCGGACAAACGGCTGCTCTTTCTTGTGTTTGCCCAGCAGGAATGCGCGATGCAGGCACAAGCCTCCATGTCTCCTGTAGAGGCGATGGATGCGCCGATCCGCGATGTCCTGACCAGCGCAGCGGAGGAGTTGACCGCCTATATGTTTTCCGATTTCGGCCGCGATATCTTCCGCGTCTGCGTTGCCGAGGCGGACCGTTTCCCCGAGGTCGGGCGGCGGTTTTATGAAACCGGTCATGTCGTCGTGTGCGAAAAGCTGGCGGGGCTGATGCGCCGCGGGGTCGAGCGGGGCGAGCTGGCGATAGAGGATTTCGACTTTGCAGCAGAGCAGTTTCTGGAACTGTGCAAAGCCAATCTCCATGCCAAGATCGTATTCGGCTGCCCCGAGGCGATCTCGGAAGCAGGCCGGCAGCGCACGATCAAAGAGGCGGTCGAGATGTTTCTCGCCCGCTACGGCACCGCTTGCCGGTGCCGCGAGACGTAATCAGGCGCGATCGCGCACCTGCAGGCTGTTGCCCTCGCCCTTTTTCACCTCGAAGCGCCCCGTCTGGCGCAGGAGATCCGACAGCTTTGCCGCGCCATAGGTGCGGGTATCGAAATCGGGATTGGCCTGCATGATGAACTGGCCGATCTGGCCTAGCGAATACCACTCCTCTTCCAGCCCGATCCGTTTCATGGCGGCAGCCACCAGCGGAATGGCCTCCTTGGCACCCGGTTTCTCGGGACGGGCAGGGCGCGGCGCGGCCTCGGCCTGCGGGTCTGCGGGTTGTTCCGGCTCGGGCGTGGTCTCGCCCAGATTCTCCACATAGATGAAGCGTTTGCAGGCATTGCGGAAGGCTTCGGGCGTCTTTTTCTCGCCGATGCCGAACACATCGAGCCCCTGTTCGCGGATTCGCTGTGCAAGGCGGGTGAAATCGCTATCGGACGAGACCAGCACAAAGCCATCGAACCGTCCCGAATGCAGGAAATCCATCGCCGCGATCACCAGCGCGATATCGGAGGCGTTCTTGCCCTTGGTATTGGCGAATTGCTGGTCGGCCACGAGGCCCAGCGTATTGGCCTTCTTGGCCCAGCCGCCCAGACGCTGGGCGGACCAGTCGCCATAGATACGGCGGACGCTGGCCTCACCCAGCCCCGAGATCTCCTCGAAGATCGCCTCGGCATGGGTGGCGGGCATGTTATCGGCGTCGATCAGGACACACAGGCGGGCGGTTCGTTGGTTCTCGGGCATGGCATCCTCTTTTGACCTACCCTATCGCATCCGTGCCAAAAGGAAAATGCGCGCCCCGAGGGACGCGCATCTTTATTCTTCCGGTATATGCTCGCGGTAATCATCCTCGCGGAAACGGTCCTTGTAAGGCGCCCAGAGCCGTTTATTGGCAAGATAGAGCAGGATCGTCAGAAGCGAGAGGATCAGCACCGCCACAAAACCCCATCGCTTGCGGTCCACCAGCTTGGGCTCTGCCGCCCACATCAGGAAGGCCGACACATCGCGGGCCATCTGGTCCACCGTGGCGGGGGTGCCATCCTCGTAGTCGATCATATCCGCCATCAGCGGCGGCGGCATCTGCAGCGCGCCAGTCGGGAAGATATGGTTCTCGTAGAGGACATTGCCCGCCGTTTCGGTTTCCTCACCGGTATAGCCGGTCAGGAGCGAATAGATATATTCGGGGCCCCCCATGCCCTGCACAAGCTGCGCGATCCCCGTGCCATAGGGTCCGTGGAAGCCCGCACGCGATTTGGCCATCAGCGACAGATCGGGCGCACCGGCAGAGGTGTTGGCAGGGAAATGGTCGGTCTCCTTGCCCGCGCGCTCCTCGCCCGTCTCGGCATCGGTCACCGACATCTCGGCGGCATAGGCGCGGACCCAGTCGGGGTTCATGGCCAGTCCGTCCTTGTCCGAGAGCGTGCGCAGCGCCACATATTTCAGCCCGTGGCAGGCCGAGCAGACCTCGCGATAGACTTGGAAGCCGCGGCGTAGCTGTTGCTGGTCATAGGTGCCGAAAGGGCCCTCGAAGCTGAAGGGGATATCGGTGACATGGCCGCCTTCATTGGCATGGGCCGCAAAGCCCAGCCCGAGAGCCGCAATGGCAGAGATCAGAAGGATTTTCATCACAGACCCCTTTCCGCGGCGTCGGGGCCGTAATGGGCGTTGAAATCATCCTCGATGGTGGCGGGCAGGGGCTTTGTTTTCTCGATGCGGCCCAGCACCGGCAGGATCACGAGGAAATAGGCAAACCAGTAGGTCGCGCCGATCAGCGAGATATAGGGGTAGATGCCGCTGGTGGGCATCGCGCCGACCCATGTGAGGACTACGAAGTCGATTGCCAGAAGCCAGAACCAGACCTTGAAGGCCGGACGGAACATGCCTGAGCGGGTCTTGGAGGTGTCGAGCCACGGTGCCAGTACCATTACGATGATCGAGCCGAACATCGCGATCACACCGAAGAATTTGGCATCGATGAAGCCGAAGGTGATCTTGTTGACGAGGATCACCACCCAGACATCTGCCGTAAAGGCGCGCAGGATCGCGTAGAAGGGCAGGAAATACCATTCGGGCACGATATGGGCGGGCGTGGCCAGCGGGTTCGCCTCGATATAGTTGTCGGGATGGCCCAGATAGTTGGGCATGAAGGCCACGACGGCGAAGAAGATCAGCAGCACCAGCGCCAGCGCGAAGAGGTCCTTCATCACGAAATAGGGCCAGAAGGGCAGGGTGTCTTTCTGCGCCTCTTCCTTGGAGGTCCGGCGGACCTCGACACCGGTGGGGTTGTTATTGCCCGTGGTATGGAAGGCCCAGATATGCAGCGCGACCAGCGCTGCAATCACGAAGGGCAGAAGGTAATGCAGCGAGAAGAAGCGATTGAGCGTGGCGTTATCGACCGCAGGTCCGCCCAGAAGCCATTCCTGAATGGACGGCCCGATGCCGGGGATCGCGCCAAACAGGCCAGTGATCACCGTGGCACCCCAGAAGGACATCTGCCCCCAAGGCAGCACATAGCCCATGAAGGCCGTGCCCATCATGCACAGATAGATGATCATGCCGATGATCCAAGTCACCTCGCGGGGTGCTTTATACGACCCGTAATAAAGGCCGCGGAAGATATGGAGATAGACCGCAAAGAAGAAGAGCGAGGCGCCATTGGCATGCAGGTAGCGGATGAAATAGCCGCCATTCACATCGCGCATGATGTGCTCGACAGAGGCGAAAGCGAGGCTGACATGGGGCGTATAATGCATGGCCAGCACGATGCCGGTCACGATCTGCAAGACCAGACAGAAGGCCAGAACGATGCCCCAGATCCACCACCAGTTCAGGTTTTTCGGGGTGGGGATCATGATGGTGTCATAGACGAGGCCGATCACCGGAAGGCGCGAATGCATCCATTTGCCGAACCCCGTCTTGGGGGTGTAGCGATCATGGGGAATGCCGGACATAGGTTCCTCCCTCAGCCCAGTTGAATGGTGGTATCATCGGTGAATTTCGCCACCGGAATGTCGAGATTGCGCGGGGCAGGGCCTTTGCGGATGCGGCCTGCGGTGTCGTAATGCGAGCCGTGGCAGGGGCAGTACCAGCCGCCGAAATCGCCCGAGGCATTGCCGATCGGCACGCAGCCCAAGTGGGTGCATACACCCATCATCACCAGCCACTCGCCTGCCTCGTCCAGAGTGCGGTTCTGGTCGTCGGCATCGGCACCGGGCTTGTTGGCGTTCTCGGCGGAGGTGTCGATCAGATCGCTCATGGGCACGGCGCGGCCCGCCTCGATCTCGGCGGCGGTGCGGCGGCGGATGAAGACGGGCTTGCCCCGCCATTTCACGGTAATCTGCGTGCCCTGCTCGACGCCCGAGATATCGACGAAGATCGACGAGAGCGCCTGAACATCGGCCGAGGGGTTCATCTGGTTGATCAGAGGCCAAGCGGCCGCCCCTGCGGCGACGGCGCCGGTGCTTGCGGTTGCAAAATAAAGGAAGTCCCTACGGGTGCCTTTGTGATCGTCTGAGTGGGACACGCGTTCCTCTCCCTTGCCTAGACTGTGCCGTGCCTGTCTTTTGCCCGCCCTGCCGTCCGACCGAAAGGCCAAAGACTTCTGCCGCGCGGGAGACGCGGCCTCGGGCCTCTGCCTTCGGGCGGGATGCAGGCCAGCGGCCTGACAGACCGATGCCCTTTTACGGGAACATAAAGTTCCGCCTCTAGCATCCGATACACAGGCAAGGCTTTGCCCTGCCTTGATTTAGGTCAAGACAATGTGAAGAGGTCTCAATCGGGGCTGAGCATATAGCCCAGACCCCGCACCGTCTGCAGATAGCGCGGCTCCTTGGGGTCGCGCTCCAGCTTGCGGCGCAGGCGGGTAATCTGGACATCGATGGCGCGGTCGCCCGCTGCCTCGTCGGAGGCGGGCCGGTCGCGGGCCAGTTCCTCGATCAGATCGGTGCGCGAGACTACATCGCCCGGACGGGCGGCAAAGATCTTCATCAGGGCCATCTCGGTCGCGGTCAGACGGACGATCTCCTCGCCATCCCACAACTCCCCCCGGTCCTGATCATAGCGCAGATCGCCCAGATGCAGGAATTTCGGCCCCGAGACGGTCTCGGCGGGCACACGGCGCAGGATCGCATTGATTCTGAGCAGCAGCTCGCGCGGCTCGAACGGCTTGGCCAGATAGTCATCGGCCCCCGCCTCGAGCCCCTCGATCCGGTCGCGGGTCTCGCCACGCGCGGTCAGCAGCAGGATCGGGGTGCGCAGCGTCTTGTGCAGGTCCATGGTCAGGCTGATCCCGTCCTCGCCGGGCATCATGACATCGAGCACGATCAGGTTGAATTCGAGCCCTTCCAGCAGGCGGCGCGCATGGGCGGCATCGCGGGCGGTAGTAACGATAAAACCGTTACGCATCAGGAATTTGCGCAAGAGCGAGCGGATACGCTCATCATCATCGACGATCAGCAGATGGGGCGCTGCGGGATCATAGGCCATCAGCTGTTGTCTTTCATCGTCTGGTATTGCTCTTGCAGCTCGCGGTCCATCATCGCCTCCAGCACCTGACGGAAGCCCGCCACTGCCTGCGGCCCCGCCTGACGGTAGGCCGCACGCATCCGCGCACGCTGCGCATCCGAGATCTCGCGCTCCAGCGCAAGGCCGGTATTGGTCAGATACAGATGGCGCTCGCGCTTGTCCTTGCGGCCCACGCGGTTGTCGACCAGCCCATCCTCGATCAGGGTGCGCAGAACGCGGTTGAGCGACTGTTTCGTCACCCCCAAAACCGACAGCAGCGCCGTCACCGTGAGCCCTGGCTGACGGTTGATGAAATGCAGCGCGCGGTGATGGGCACGACCATAGCCATGCTTGTCGAGAATCCGGTCGGGGTCGGATGTGAAGGCCCGATAGGCGAAAAACATCGCCTCGATCCCTTTGCGCAATTGCTCGTCGGTCAGAAACAGAAGGGTCTCGCCGCCCTGTGATCCGATTTCCGCCATGTCTCACCTCATTTTTTACCGAGTTTACGTCAACGATGTTGACTTTCCAAGGATGGATTGGTAGCGGATCGGCATGTTTTGCGTAATTTTGTGATTTTATGGATCACAATATCGCAACTAATGAAAAGTAAGCTAGGACAGGAGGTTGAAATGGCCGGTGCTTATGATGATCGCGATGGAAAGATCTGGATGGATGGCCAGCTGGTCGACTGGCGCGATGCCAAGGTCCATATCCTGAGCCATGCCATGCATTACGCCTCCTCCGTCTTCGAGGGCGAGCGCTGCTATAATGGCAAGATCTTCAAATGCCGCGCGCATTCGGAGCGTCTGATCGAGTCGGGCCGCCTGATCGATATGGAGATCCCCTATACGCCGGAAGAGCTCGATGCCGCGAAATATGCGGTGCTCGAGGCCAATGGCTGGTCGGATGCCTATGTGCGGGCGGTGGCCTTCCGCGGCGCGGGGCTGGATATGGGCGTATCGGCTGCGCGCAATCCGGTGCAGGTGGCGGTGATCGCATGGGAATGGGGCAACTATTACGGCGATGCCAAATGGGAGGGCGCCAAGCTTGATATCGCGAAATGGGCGCGTCCCGACCCGCGCACCATTCCGGTGCAGGCCAAGGCCTCGGGTCTTTATATGATCTGCACCATGTCCAAACATGCCGCCGAAGCCAAGGGCTGCTCGGATGCGCTGTTCCTCGACTGGCGCGGCAATGTGGCTGAGGCCACCGGCGCCAATATCTTCTTCGTCAAGGATGGCGAGATCCACACGCCGCTGGCGGATTGCTTCCTGAACGGGCTGACCCGCCAGACCATCATCGTCTTGGCGCGCGAGAAGGGGATCACCGTGCATGAGCGCCGGATCAACCCGTTGGAACTGCCCTCGTTCGACGAGTGCTTCCTGACCGGCACGGCCGCCGAGGTGACCCCCGTGGCCCAGATCGGCGAGACCACCTTCACGGTGGGGCCGGTGGCACGGGCGCTCTCGGATGCCTATGAGGCGCTGGTGCGCAGCTGATCGACACTCCCGCAATTGAAAAAAGGCGCATCCTCCCCGATGCGCCTTTTATCTTTGCGTCAACCCGTCTTTGCGTCACACAGTGCCGAGCCCGTGATGGGCGATCCGCATGAAATGCATCACCCGTTGCTGTGCGTTGGATTTGCGCGGGCGCTGCAGAAGGGCGCGGGTATTGCGCGCCATCTGCCCGTCAAGATCGAGCTTCAGGAACCGGCGGCAGCGGCTGTTGTCGGTGCGTGTCGGGATATGGTCCAGAACATGTTTGGTCATAGCAGGGTCCTCCTTCCCCGCCGTGACCATAGCACGAAAAAGGTCCGTATCGGAATTAATTTTCCCGAAGGTTGATCGGCGGGAAACCATGATCGCAAAGAACGCTCAGCCCTGTGGGGTCTGGGCCTTGCGCTGGCGGTCGCGCTGCAGGCCCAGCTGGCGCTCGCGCCAGATGATCAGGATGCCCGCAAAGATGATCACAGCCGCCCCGATCAGTGTCATGCTGGTGGGGATCTCGGAGAAGAAGACGAAGCCGATGATAAGCGCGAAGATCATCGAGGCGTAATCGAAGGGCGCGACGATAGAGGCCGGCGCGAAACGGTAGGCCGAAGTCAGCAGGATCTGTCCCACGCCACCCAGAAGCCCCGCAAGGATCAGGAAGCTGGTGTCGCGCAGGCTTGGCAGGACCCAGCCGAAGGGAATGGTGACCAGCGACAGCACGGTCGAGGTGATGGTGAACCAGAAGACGATGGCCGAGGTCCGCTCGGTCGCCACGATCTTGCGGATGAAGACCTGTGCCAGAGCCGCGCAAAGCGCGCCGGTCAGCGCCATCATCGCCCCGAAGGCCTGTGCATCCGAGGTGTCGCCCAGATCGCCCAGATTGGGGTAGAGCACGATCAGCACACCTGCCAGACCGATGGCCACGGTTGTCAGACGGAACACCCTTACCTCCTCGCCCAGAAACATCGAGGCAAGGATGACCACCAGAAGGGGTGTGGCATAGGTGATAGCGGTCAGCTCGGGCAGGGGCAGGAGACCGAGGGCAGCGAAGTTCAGTGCCATCGCCGCTGTGCCCGCGATCCCGCGCCAGAAATGGCCCAAGGGACTGGCGACCTGAAAGCCCACCCGCAGCTGACCGCGCATGGCCAGCCAGACCACGATCACCGGAATGGCGAAGAAGGACCGGAAGAACACGGTCTCGCCCGCAGGGACCGTATCGGCTGTGGCCTTGATCAGCGAGGACATCACGATAAACGCCAGCACGGAGACGGTCTTGAGGACGATACCTGTCAGAGGAGAAAGCTGGGCGTCGGAACTGTCGGGCATGGGCGCGGTCCTTGGAATACTAAGCTTGGCTAGCACGCTTTCTTCAGCTGTTCCAAGGCCCAATGCGCTGCATCGCTGACAGTTTCATCCGCATCCTGCGTAAGCTCCTGCACCTGCCCGATAAAGTCGCGCCTGCCGGAATTGCCCATCGCGTAAAGCACATTGCGCACCATCCGGTTGCGCCCGATCCGTTTGATGGGCGAGCCGGAAAACCGCTCGCGGAAGGCTGTGTCATCGAGGGCTGCCAGATCGGCCAGATCGGGCGCGCGGTGGGGGCCTTGATAGCGCATCTCGCGCGCCTCGGCGGCAAACTTGTTCCACGGACAGGCGGCCAGACAGTCATCGCAACCATAGATCCTATTGCCCATCATGGCGCGCAGATCATGGGGCACGGGGCCCTTATGCTCGATCGTCAGATAGGAGATGCAGCGACGCGCATCCAGTCGATAGGGTGCGGGGAAGGCATTGGTGGGGCAGGCATTTAGACAGGCGCGGCACGAGCCGCAATGGCCGGTATCGGGCGCATCGGGCGTCAAGGGGATCGTCGTGAAGATCGCCCCCAGAAAGAACCACGATCCCAGATCGCGCCCCAGAAGGTTGGTATGTTTGCCCTGCCAGCCGAGCCCTGCCGCCTGTGCCAAGGGCTTTTCCATCACGGGGGCGGTATCGACAAACACCTTGATCTGCGGATCATCGCCCAGCGTTGCTGCCTCGTCCATCAGCCAGCGGCCCACGCGTTTGAGCCGCTTTTTCACCAGATCATGGTAATCCTTGCCCTGCGCATAGACCGAGATCCCGCCCTGTTCGGGGTGGTTCAGCACCTCCATCGGGTCATGGTCCGGCGTATAGGTCTCGGCCAGCATGATGACCGATCGCGCCTCGGGCCAGAGCGCATCGGGCGCGCCGCGCCAGTTCATGCGCTCTTCCATCCAGCCCATATCGCCGTGATAGCCCGCCTCGACAAAGGCGCGCAGGCGCTCCATCGCCTCGGGGATCGCATCGGGGCGGGTGATGCCCATCTTGGAGAACCCTTCGGCCAGCGCCTGTGCGTTCAGGCGCTCCTTCAGCCGGGCATAGGGATCAGAAGTCAAGCTCGGCATATTGCGGGCTGGGCCGCATCCCCGGAAGCTGGTCGGCCAGAAGCGAGCGGAAGGCGGGGCGCGATTTGATCTTGGCGTACCAGTCCTTCACATTGCGCGAGCGGTTCCAGTCCACATCCGAGATGTAATCGAGGCAGCTCAGATGCGCGGCGGCGGTGAAATCGGCCAGAGACATCATATCGCCCGCAAGCCAGCGGCGCTCGTTGAGGAGCCAGTCCATGTAATCGATATGGTATTTGATCGCGGCCAGGCCCCCCTTGACCGTGCGGCTGTCGGGATAGCCCTCCTTGCGCACCTTCTTCCAGACGCGCTCGTTCATGATGGGGCCGGAGACCTCCGCGTTGAACTTGTCATCGAACCAGCTGCACAGGCGGCGCACCTCGTAGCGGCCCATCGCATCTTGCGGAAGCAGGCGCGGCTCGGGGGCGATCTCGTCGAGGAACTCGCAGATGGCCTGGCTTTCGGTCATCAGCATGCCCTCATAGCGCAGGATCGGCACTTTTCCGGCAGGGTTACGGCGCATCAGATCGTTGGATTTCTCCCAATACCGCTCTTCGACCAGCTCGACTTCCATCCGCTTTTCCGCAAGCGTCAGGCGCACCTTACGGCAATAGGGCGACAGCGTCATATGGTAGAGCCGGTTCATCTTCACCTCTTCTGGCGGTTGGGGGCAGATCCGGTGATACGCGGGAATGCGGGACTGTTCAATCCTTGCCTGATTCGCGGCGTTTTTTCGGTTTTTTCGGTTTGGGGGCGGGGATCGCCTCATGGGCCGTGCGGATCAGCCCCATCAGCCAGTCCCCGTCCTCCCACAGATCGGGGTCGATCCGGTAATAGCCCTGCGCGCCTTTCACAGGGCTGTCCTTGACGGGATCGTGGCCCGTGCCCTCGATATAGGCACCGATTTCGGGCAGGGGGCGCAGGAACAGCGCGTCATTGATCAGGAAGGCCACGCATTTGACATCCGTATAGACGCCATAGCCGCCAAACATCCGCTTCGTATGGACGCGGCCCTCGAGCTGTTCGCGCAGGAACAGCTCGATATCCGGAGAGACGGGCATCTAGAACTTGCGGCGGGCTTTCAGCGCCGCGCCGATGGTGCCGTCATCGAGATAATCCAGCTCACCGCCAATCGGCACGCCCTGCGCCAGCGTGCTGACATTGATCTCGCGCGCCTCCAGCGCCTCGGCGATATAATGGGCGGTGGTCTGCCCCTCGATCGTGGCGTTGAGCGCCAGGATCACCTCGGTCACGTTCTCCGCGCTGATCCGGTCGAGAAGTTTGGGGATGCCCAGTTCGTCGGGGCCTACGCTATCGAGCGCCGAGAGCGTGCCGCCCAGCACATGGTAGCGCCCCTTGAAAGCCTGACCGCGCTCCATGGCCCAAAGATCGGCCACGCTTTCCACGACGCAGATCTCGCCGGTGGCGCGGCGCGGATCGGTGCAGATCTCGCAGATCTCGCCCGTTCCGATATTGCCACAGATGGTGCATTCGCGGGCATGCGCCGCCACCTCGCCCATTGCCCGCGACAGAGGCGCCATCAGCCCCTCGCGCCGCGTGAGCATGTGCAGCACGGCGCGCCGCGCGGACCGCGGCCCGAGCCCCGGCAGGCGGGACATCAGCGCAATCAGCGCCTCGATTTCGTCGCGGGGCCCGGCCATCAGGTCAGATCGGCAGGTTCATATCGGCCGGAAGACCCATATCCTGCAGCATCTTTTTCTGCTCTTCCTGCGCGCGGACCTTGGCACGCGATTGCGCATCCTTGATCGCTGCCATGATCAGGTCCTCGACCACCTCTTTCTCGGAGGCCACGAGGATCGAAGGGTCGATATCGAGGCCAAGAAGATCGCCCGAAACGGCGGCGCGCACCTTCACGAGGCCCATGCCGGCTTCACCGGTGACCTCGATCTTCTGCATCTCTTCCTGCAGGCCCTGCACGCGTTCCTGCATTTCCTTGGCCTGTTTCATCATCTTGGCCATGTCGCCAAGACCGCCCAGGCCGCCCATACCTTTGAACATCGGGGTTCTCCTTTCTCAGTGATCCTCGAAGGGATCCCATTCATCTTCGACTTCGTGCAGGACGGTGTCCTGCATCTCTTGCGCGATCTCCTCCGAAGAGGTGATCTTCTCGAATTTCACGCCCTCGAATGTGGCAAAGATCGCCTGCACCAGAGGGTTGTCCATCGCGGCTTTCTCTGCGATGCGCCGGTCGGCATCGCGCATCTCGGCAATGGTCTCGGCGCCACCCTCGTTGACAACCGACACGCCCCAGCGTTGTCCCGTCCAGTTTTGGAGACGTTGCGCCAGATGGGCGGCCAGCGATGTTGGTGCGCGTTCTGCGGGCTGGAACTCGATGAGGCCCGGGCGATAGCGCACGAGGCGCAACCCGTTTTCCACATCCATCAGCAGCGTCATGTCGCGCATCCGGCGGATCAGGTCGACGACCTTCTCGAATGTGTCGAACCGTGCCAACGCTTCCTCGGCAGAGGGCTGCTGGGCCAGCGCCAGATTGCCTGCGGCCACAATGGGCTGGCCGAAGCGCGCCCGCATCGTGGTGGCATAAGGATGGATCGCCATCACCTGACCATTGCCGGACATGGTCGGTCCGTGCACCGGCCCGCCCGAGGGCGCAGCGCCACCCATGCCACCAGAAGGAGCGCCACCCGCAGGGGCACCTCCGCCCGCGCCACCACCACCCGTGGGGGGCTTTACCCCCGGCCCGTCCTGAATGCGGCGCAAGAGCGCCTCGGGGTCGGGAAGGTCGGCCACATGGGTCACGCGGATCACCGCCATCTCGGCGGCCATCATGGCGTTGGGGGCCGAGGAGACCTCCTCGATAGCCTTCAGGAGCATCTGCCAGAGCCGCGTCAACACCCGCATCGGGATCTTCTCGGCCATGCCCATGCCACGGTCACGCTCGTCGGGGGGGATGGTCGGGTCTTCGGCGGCATCGGGCGTGATCTTGATCACCGAGACCCAATGGGTGATCTCGGCCAGATCGCGCAGGATCGCCATCGGATCGGCGCCATCGGCATATTGCCCCGCGATCTCGGTCAAAGCGCCTGCGGCATCGCCCTTGAGGATCATGTCGAAGAGATCGAGCACACGGCCACGGTCGGCAAGCCCCAGCATTGCACGGACCTGATCGGCGGTGGTCTCGCCCGCGCCATGCGAGATGGCCTGATCCATCAGCGACATCGCATCGCGCGCCGAGCCTTCGGCGGCGCGGGCAATCAGCGCCAGCGCATCGGCGTTGATCTGGGCGTTTTCCTTGGCAGCCACCTTGGTGAGATAGTCGATCATCACCTCCGGCTCGATCCGGCGCAGGTCGAACCGCTGGCAGCGCGAGAGCACGGTGACGGGCACCTTGCGGATCTCGGTCGTGGCAAAGATGAATTTCACATGCGCGGGCGGCTCTTCGAGCGTCTTCAACAGGGCGTTGAAGGCGTTCGTCGAGAGCATGTGGACTTCGTCGATGATATAGACTTTGTAGCGGGCCGAGGCCGCACGGTAATGCACGCTCTCGATGATCTCGCGGATATCATCCACGCCGGTGCGGGAGGCCGCGTCCATCTCCATCACATCGACATGGCGGCCGTCTGTAATCGCGCGGCAATGCTCGCAGACGCCACAGGGTTCGGTAGTGGGGCCGCTTTGGCCATCTGCACCGATACAGTTCAGCCCCTTGGCGATGATCCGCGCGGTGGTGGTTTTGCCAACACCGCGGATGCCCGTCATGACAAAGGCATGCGCGATCCGGTCCGCCGCAAAAGCGTTTTTCAACGTGCGCACCATCGCCTCCTGACCGATCAGATCGGCAAAGGTGGCGGGGCGGTATTTACGGGCCAGAACCTGATAGCCGCCTTTTTCGGGGGCGTCGGTTCCCATCGCGTCTGTCATGACCTCTCCTTTGGTTGGCGCCAATCTAGGGATTGGGCCGCCCGCGGGCAAGGTGCGATGATGTGTTCTCCCTCGTCGCGGGCTATTCGCGTGCGAGCGCCACCACCGGATCAAGCCGCGAGGCCGAACGGGCAGGCAGGTAGCCGAAGACGATCCCGATCAGCGTGGCCGAGGTGAAGGCCGCAGCGATCGTGACCCCCGAATAGACGAGCCGCGTGCTGGGCGAGACAATGGTGATGACCTCACCGATACCAAACGCCAAGGCGACCCCTAGCGCCCCGCCTAATATGCAGACCATCACCGCTTCGATCAGAAATTGCGCTGTGATGTCGGACCGTCGCGCACCCACCGCCTTACGGATGCCGATCTCCTTCGTGCGCTCGGTCACCGAGACCAGCATGATGTTCATCACGCCGATGCCGCCCACGATGAGCGAGATCACTGCAATCGCCGAGATCAAATAGGTTAGCGTTTGCGAGGTGGACTGGATCGTTTCACGAATCGTGTCGGAATTGCGCAGGAAGAAATCGACCGTGCCGTGGCGCTGTTCCAGCAGGTTGTTGATTGCGGTTTCGGCCTGATCCATATCGGCGCCATCCTTCACCTGCACGGTGATCGAATCGACCGTATCGGCGCCGGTCACCCGCACCATCATGGTGGTATAGGGGGTGAAGATCTTGATCGATTGCGGCCCGAAACTCGCGCCCGAGCTTTCCACCACACCGATCACCTCGAGCGGGATACGCCCGATCAGCACGCGCTGACCTATGGGGTTGTCGGTGCCAAAGAAGGTCTCGGCGGCATCCGCATCCAGCACCGCGACCTGCGTGCGGTTGGTGACGTCGCTTTCGTCAAAGACTGCGCCCTTGGTCACCGTATAGGCGCCCAGGTCGAAATAACCCGCCGTCACCCCGTTGACCGAGGCCGAGGCGGTGACATTGCCGTGGATCACATTGGCGGTCTCCGATACTTCGGGCGAGACGCTTTGCGCAACATCGAGGCTTTCGAGCGCGGTTGCGTCCGACCCCACCAGCGTTTCCACCCGGTTGGCGCGCCTGTCGCCGAAGCCCGTGCCCGGACGGATCGAGATGGTGGAGGTGCCGATGGAGGCGATGTTTTCCAGCACCTTCTGTTGCGAGCCATTCCCCAGCGCCACCACGGACACCACGGAGGTGATGCCGATGATGATCCCGAGCATCGTCAGGAAGGACCGCAGCTTATGGGCGGCGATGGACTTCATCGCCATGCGAGCGGCCTCGCGCAACCGGTCCAGCCAGACGCCGAAGCCCCCCGCGCCCTCGGAAGGGGGCGTGATCCGTGCGCCGGTCTGATGCGGCACCTTGCGGGTGTCGTCGATGATGCGCCCGTCGCGGATCTCGATCACGCGTTCGGTCTGGGCGGCGATCTCGGGGTCATGGGTGACGATGATGACCGTATGGCCCTCGGCATGAAGCTCCTGCAAGAGGGCCATCAGCTCTTTGCCCGACTGGCTGTCAAGCGCACCGGTGGGCTCATCTGCCAGGATCACCTCGCCGCCATTCATCAGTGCGCGGGCTACCGAGACCCGCTGTTGCTGCCCGCCCGAAAGCGCACCGGGCCGGTTGCCAAGGCGCTCGCCCAAGCCTAGCCGCGTCAGCAGGTCCTGCGCACGCTTGCGGCGCGCGCCCCGCGACATGCCACGGTAAACGGCGGGGATCTCGGCGTTTTCCACCGCATCGAGTTCGGGCATCAATTGGTAACGCTGGAAGATGAAACCGAAATGCGCCCGACGCAGCTCGGCCAGATCCTCGTCGGCCATCCGGCCCACCTCGGCACCGTCAAAAAGATAGCTGCCCTCATTCGGACGGTCGAGACAGCCGAGAATGTTCATCAGCGTCGATTTGCCCGAGCCCGATTGCCCGATGATAGAGACCATCTCACCCGCTTCGATCTTCAGATCGACGCCATGCAGGACGGTCACTTCCTGATCGCCCGCAGCAAAGCTACGGCGGATATTGTTCAGTTCGATCAATGCCATGAGACGCCCCTTACATGCCCATCATCGGCGGTGGACCACCCGGTCCGCCACGGTCACTGCTGGCGGATGGGGGCGGGCCGGAGGGGGCCTGCATGGCCACGACCTTATCGCCCTCGGTCAACCCGTCGGTGATGGCGGCAGTGGTTTGGTCCTCGAGCCCCACGGTGATCTCGCGCATGGCCGGTTTGCCGTCAGCGCCCATCACCTGCACGCGGTATTTCCCGTCCGGCCCCTTGGGCGGCAGCGACGAGACGGGGAGCGTCAGCGCGTTATCGGCCTCGTCGATGATGATCGTCACATTGGCCGACATGCCGATCCTGAGCAGGCCATCGGGATTGTCCACGGTGAACAGCGCATCGTAATAGATCGCGCTATCGGTATCGATCTCGTCATCATCCTCGATGGAAGACGGCGCGGGCTCGACCTTGTCGAGCGTCGCCTCATAGGTCTGGTCCGGATCGCCCAGAAGCGAGAACTCGACCTTCTGGCCCGCTTTGACATTGATCACATCCGCTTCGGAGATCTCGGCCTTGATCTGCATCTTGTCGAGCTTGGCGAGTTTGACGATGGTCGGCGCATCCTGCGAGGCGTTCACGGTGGTGCCCTCGCCATTGACCACGGCCACGACGGTGCCGTCGATAGGCGCGGTGATCTTGGTGCGGTCGAGATCCAGCTCGGCCGAGGAGACCTCGATCACGGCGCGGGCGCGTTGCGCCTGAAGCGAGACCAGCCCCGCCTTGGCCATCTCGAGCGTGGCCTCGGCTGTTTCAAGATCGGACGTGGCCGAGAGCTTTTGCGAATTCAGCCCCGACTGGCGGGTCACATCCAGCTGCGCGACCTTGATCTCGGCCTGTTTCGAGGTGATCTCGGCGTCGATCTGGTCCAGATCGGCCTTGGCCTGTGCGACGGCATTCTGCTGTTCGAGGCTGTCGATCTGCGCGATCAGATCGCCTTCTTTGACCTCGTCGCCGACTGATACGGCCAGTGTCTCGATTTGGCCCGAGGTCCGCGCGCCGACCGACACCAGATCATCGGCCTCGATCAGGCCGGTCGCCAGCACGGTCTTGCGCACATCACCGCGGCTGACGGCCACAGTCTGGGGCGCGGCTTCCTCGGCGGCATTGCTGCGCGAATGGAACCACGCCAGAAGGCCCGCCGCAATCACGATAACGGCCAGCACTGAAGCGACTTTCACGCGTGTCGATTTCAATTTTTGCGTCATAGGCCCGTCCATCACTCCATGCGTCTTTCACGTTCAACGCCGTATGAGGCAAAATCTGTCTGATGAAATCGTGCATTCACGCAAATATCAGCTGATCCAAGACCATATGGCTTTGGAGACGGTGTGGCGGATGCACCTGAAGACAAGCTGAAGCGGGGAAGAAAAGGTGAGAGACTGGACAGCGACCCAAGCGGGGCTCGTTGCGGCTGCTTCCTTCCGGACCTGACCGGGTTGGCGAGGCGCTCGCCCGCGCCAGCCTCTCGAGGGGGCATATAGAAAATCCGCGTCGCTTTCGCAAGTCTTGTTTTCGATGCTGCTTCAGACGGCGCTCGCGTGCGCGTGATCGGTTCCCTTGGAACAGGGGACGGGGGCGGTGGCGTTGGCCTTCCAACAGCAGTTACTCAGGAGGAATTTCAAATGGATCTGCAGATCAGGGGACGCCGTGCGCTTATTACCGGAGCCTCGGGCGGCATGGGCCGCGAGACCGCCAAGATTCTGGCCGAGGAAATGGTCGATCTGGTGCTGACCGATCTCGATCAGGAGAAGCTCGATGCCGTGGCCGAGCCGCTGGGCGCGAAAGCCGTGGCGGGCGATCTCTCGACGCCCGAAGGTGTCGAGGAATTCATTGGCAAGGTCGGGACCGATTTCGATATCTGGGTTCATGCCACAGGGGTGACGGGGGCCAAAGGTGATCCGCTGCAGATGGCGGAAGAGGACTGGAAAGAAGCGATCGATATCGATTTTCTCTCGGCTGTCCGTCTGGCCCGCCATCTGGGCCCTGCAATGATCAGGGGCGGCTGGGGCCGGATGGTCTTTGTGACCTCGGAAAACGTGGCCCAGCCCTATGCCGATGAAACGGTTTACAACTGTGCGAAATCGGCGCTGCTGAGTTTCTCGAAATCCATCGCGCTTGCGCATTCCTCCAAAGGGCTGATGGCCAATTGCGTGGCGCCTGCCTTCATCGAGACGCCGATGACTGACGGGATGATGGAGAAACGCTCGAAGGAGCTTGGCGTGTCGAAAGACGAGGCGATCCAGAGCTTCCTGAAGGAAGAACGTCCCTTCCTCAAACTGGGGCGTCGCGGCAAGGCCGAAGAGGTGGCCCCCGTGATCGCCATGCTCTGCTCGGAACGCGCAAGCTTTGTGACCGGCGCCAACTGGCGCGTGGATGGTGGCTCGGTGGGCTCCATCGAGGTCTGATGACCCTTGCCACATCTTCTCCGGTCTGGATTGATGCGTTCAGTTCAGGCCGGAGTTTTTTATGCTGATCGACGATATTCTCCCCGATTTCCATTTTCAGGAAACCCATTCGATCCTGATTGATGCGCCCGCCGCCCGTGTGATGGCCGAGGCGCTGGCCTATAAGCCCGAAGATGACGCGTTCTTCCGCGGGGCGATCGCGCTCAGGGAAGCGCCGATACGCGGCTGGGCACGGTTGCGGGGAAGGACCCATGACCGCCCTGCCTTCACTCTGGACAATTTCACGCCACTCGCCCGCAACTCGCAAGAGGCCGTGTTCGGCATGGTCGGGCGGTTCTGGCAGGCTGGCTACGGGCAGGACCCCTTGGCGGATCTGCAGGCCTTCGAGACCTATGACCAAGCGGGCTCCGTCAAACTTGTACTGCACTACCATATCGGAGGTGAGGGCAAAGCCTGTCTGACGACGCGAACGCGCATCTATTGTCTGGATGAGACGGCTCGGGTGAATTTCGCGCGCTACTGGATGGTCATCCGGCCTGTCAGCGGGCTGATCCGGCGGCGGGTGCTCAAGACGATCAAAAGGCGCACATTGGGAACGTAATGTAGATAGTGTTTCTATTTAAAGACCATTTTATTGGCAAAGGACGGAGCGCATATTGGCTTCATCGAAAGGGCCAGCACAAACGGTCCGCAACTTACCGGCCCCGAGCCTCAGGCCTCCTGCCTGAACGCCGCGCCGGGGATGGAGACAAGACAATGGCACATATCGCTTTCAATACCGCAGCCCATGATGCCCCTGCAGCCGACCGTAACCTTGCCCCTTGGGGAATCTTCGGCCTGCGCCTGACGACGGGTGCGCTGTTTGTGACCCACGGGCTGATCAAATATTTCGTTTTCACCCCTGCGGGCACCGCCGGGTATTTCCAGAGCCTCGGTCTGCCGGGCTGGGTTGGTCTGCTGACCATGGCGGCCGAGTTCTTCGGTGGTCTGGCCCTGATCTTTGGTGTGCTGCCGCGCATCGTCTCGGCGCTCTTCGTGCCGGTGCTGCTGGGGGCGGCGATTGCCGCGCATATCCCTAACGGTTTCACCTTCTCGAATGCTGGTGGCGGCTGGGAATATCCGGTGATGTGGGCCGCCGTGATGGGCATGATGGCTCTGCTGGGTGACGGTGCCGCCGCCATCTTCCCGACGCGCCGTCTGTTCCGCCGCTGAATTCTTGGATTGAAGCTTGCGGGGAGCGCATTCCCCGCAACCTGTAACGCCACGCGGGTGGCAGGAGGTTTGAAATGGCAACGAGTGATGCACCGATTGAAATCGGCCATGTCGTTCTGACGGTCCACGACCTGAAATCCGTGGGCGCATTCTATGAAAACGTGCTGGGTCTGGCGCGGCTGTCATCGGACGGCACGGTGGCCCGCTATGGCGCGGATGGCCACGTGCTGGTGGAACTGCGGGCGGATAAGGCGGCCCGCAAGGCCAGCCATCGCGAGGCGGGGCTGTTCCATACGGCCTTCCTGATGCCCTCGCGCCGCGCTCTGGCCGATTGGCTCGATAACGCGGTGGCGCGTCGGGCGCCTTTGCAGGGCGCCTCCGATCACTCGGTGTCCGAGGCGATCTATCTGGCCGATCCGGAAGGCAATGGCGTCGAGGTCTATGTCGACCGTCCGCGCGACAAGTGGATCCGTATGGGCGACCAGATCCATATGGTGACCGAACCGCTGGATCTGCAGGATCTGCACAACCAGCGCTCCGGCAAATGGTCCGGCGCGCCCAAGGGGATGACCATCGGCCATGTGCACCTGCAGGTGGGCGGGCTCGCACCCGCGATGGAGTTCTACGGTGACCGTCTGGGCCTTTCGGTGATGACCGATTATCCCGGTGCGAAGTTCTTCGGCTGGGGGGGCTATCACCACCATATCGCCACCAATATCTGGAACTCCCGGGGGGCAGGGACCGTTTCCCGTCCGGCCACCGGCCTATCGGGGCTGACCCTGCGCGGGGAGGCCAAGGAGATTGACGGGCTCGGTGGCGAGGCCACGCTGGTGGACCCTTGGGGGCTGCCGGTAACATTGCAGACAAAGGAGATGGCCAATGCTCGTTGATGGCAAATGGACTGCCGACTGGCAGCCGGTGCAGAAGGCCGATGACAAGGGCCGCTTCGTGCGGCAGGTCTCGGGGTTCCGCAACTGGATCACGCCCGATGGGGCGGCCGGCCCCACGGGGCAGGGCGGCTATAAGGCCGAAGCCGGGCGCTACCGCCTCTATGTGGCCTATATCTGCCCTTGGGCCTCGCGCACGCTGATCGCACGCAAGCTGAAGAAGCTGGAGGCGTTCATCGAGGTGACAGTGGTCAATCCGCGCCTCGGTGATCAGGGCTGGGAATTCGGCGGCTTCGAGGGGGCGGATAGAGACCCCCTGCATGGCGCGTCCTTTATGCACGAACTCTATACCCGTGCCGATGCGCATTATACCGGCCGCGCGACCGTGCCGGTGCTCTGGGATACAAAGACCGATACTCTGGTCAATAACGAGAGCGCCGATATCGTGCGTATGTTCGACACGGCCTTTGAATGGCTCGCCCCCGAGACCCCGCGCCTGCGCCCCGAGGATATCGAGGCGGATGTCGAGGCCGAGACTGCCCGCATCTATGACGCCTATAATAACGGGGTCTATAAGGCGGGGTTTGCCAGCTCTCAGGCGGCTTATGACGAGGCCGTGGCCGGTGTCTTTGCCGAGATGGACCGGATGGAGACCGTGCTGTCGGATGGCCGGCCGTGGTTCCATGGCGACCGTCTGACCGAGACCGATATCCGCATCTTCGTGACCTCGATCCGCTTTGATGTGGCCTATCACGGGCTCTTCAAGACCAACCTGAAGATGCTGCGCGATTATCCTGCGCTCTATGCGCATATGGTGCGGATGCTGAACCAGCCAGGCGTGGCCGAAACGGTCGATCTCGACCATATCAAGGCAGGCTATTACTCGATCAAGCGTCTCAACCCGCCGCTGATCGTGCCGAAAGGGCCGGAAGACAGCTATCGGCTGTTGGCCGAGGCCCGTTGCCACTGATCTATCGACCCGCCGGGTTTCACATGAAACGCTGCTTCACATGAAACTCTGGGGGTCGATATCGATGGCAAGGCGCACATTATTGGGCAGGCGCACCTGCGCGACCCAACGCGCCAGCGCTGCCTGCAAGGGCGCGCGCTTATCGGCCTTCACCAGAAGCCGAACGCGGTGCCGCCCACGCACCCGCGCCACGGGGGCAGGGGCGGGGCCATAGACTGTCGCCTCGATCTCGCGCAAAGGCCCCGACTGACGCGACAGCGCCTCGCCGATGTCAAATAAGGGTTTCAGATCCGGTCCCGAGAGGATGATGCCTGCCATCCGCCCATAGGGCGGCACATGCTGCGCATGGCGCTGGGCGGCCTCGGCGCGCCAGAAGGCTTCCTCATCCCCACCCAAGATCGCACGGATCACAGGATGCTCTGGCTGATAGGTCTGCAACAGCGCCAGCCCTTCGGTCTCGGCGCGGCCCGCACGGCCCGCGACCTGCCGCATCAGCTGGAAGGTGCGCTCGGCGGCGCGCAGGTCCGACCCCTGCAGCCCCAGATCGGCATCGATCACCCCCACGAGCGACAGTCTTGGGAAGTTATGCCCCTTGGCCACGATCTGCGTGCCGATAATGATATCCGCCCCGCCATTGGCAATATCGGAAATCGCCTCCTTCAGTGCCCGCGCGGTGGTGAACAGATCAGAGGACAGCACCGCCATCCGGCTGTCGGGGAAGCGCTCGCGCACCTCCTCGGCCAGACGCTCGACACCCGGGCCCACAGGGGCCAGTTTCCCTTCGACCTGACAATTGGGGCATTGCGTGGGGATCGGTTTCGTCTCGCCGCATTGATGGCAGACAAGCTGCTTGAGGAACCGGTGCTCCACCATCCGCGCATCGCACTGCTCACAGCCGATCTGGTGCCCGCAGGCCCGACAGATGGTGACCGGCGCATAACCACGACGGTTGAGAAACAGCATCGCCTGCTCGCCACGGCGGACCCGCTCGATCACCGCGCCCACCAGCGTCGGCCCGATCCAGTGTTGGCTCTCGATGGTCTCGTTACGCATATCGATGGGCCGCATCTCCGGCAGCTTCGATGCGCCAAACCGCGCCCCCAGATCGACCCGCGCATATTTGCCGGCCTCGGCATTGGCCCAGGTCTCAAGCGATGGTGTGGCCGAAGCCAACACCACCTGCGCCCCGCAAAGGGAGGCCCGCAACACCGCCATATCGCGGGCGTTATACAAGACACCCTCCTCCTGCTTGTAGGAGGTATCATGTTCCTCATCGACCACGATCAATCCCAGGTCACGGAAGGGCAGGAATAGCGCCGAACGGGCCCCCGCCACCATCTGCACCTCGCCCGTGGCCGTGGCCTTCCACAGCCGCCGCCGCTCGGTCTGGGTCACGCCCGAATGCCATTCGCCCGGCTTCGCCCCGAAGCGCGCCTCCACGCGGGCCAGAAACTCCGAGGACAAGGCGATCTCGGGCAAAAGCACCAGCGCCTGCCGCCCCTGCCGCAGACAATCGGCCACTGCCTCCAGATAGACCTCCGTCTTGCCCGAGCCTGTGACGCCTTTCAGCAGAACCGGTGCAAACCCGCCCGAGCCATCCTCCAACCGTGCAACAGCCGCTTTTTGTGCCTCCGAGAGCACCTTTCCGGGCAAGGACGGATCAAGCCGCTCGAACGGCGCATCGCGGGGCACGTCCGCCTCCACAACCGCCCCCGAGGTCAGCATCCCCTTTACAACGGATGTGGTCACCCCCGCCAAAGCGGCCAATTCACCCAATTGGAACCCCGCTCCACCATGATCGCGCAGAACCTCCAATACCCGCGCCCGCGCATCGGTCATCCGTGGCGGCTCGCCCGCGCCCAGACGGTAGATCTTGCGCAACCCCGGCGCATCGAACAGCCCCGGAGCACGGGTCGCCAGACGCAGCACCTGCGGCAGCGGTGTCATCGTATAGGCGGCCATCCGCATCAGGAACTGCCGCATATCCGCTTTCATCGGCGGCACATCCATCACTTGCAGCACGCGGCGCAATTTGGCTGCGGCAAAATCGCCATCTCCCGCGCCCCAGACCACGCCCAGAACCTTGCGCGGCCCCAAAGGCACCATGACAAAAGCCCTCGCCCAACACCCGCCCTCGGGGGCAAGATAATCCAGCGGCCGCCCTACAGGCTCCGCCGTCAGCACCGAGACCCGCGCCCCGTCCGCAAACCAGTCCTGTCCGCTCATGGCGCGCCTCCTTCCAGCGTCGATAAATATCCCGGGGGGAATTGGCCGCAGGCCAAGGGGGGCAGAGCCCCCGCTGCCCGCCATAACCACCCTTTCGCGACACCACGTTTTGCGCTATCAGTGCCGCGACTGCCCATCTGGAGGACACCAATGAAATTCTTCGTCGACACGGCCGATGTGGCCGCCATCAAGGAACTCAACGATCTCGGTATGGTCGATGGCGTAACCACCAACCCTTCGCTGATCATGAAATCGGGGCGCGATATCCTCGAGGTGACCAAAGAGATCTGCGACATCGTCACCGGCCCGGTCTCGGCCGAGGTGGTCGCCACCGAAGCCAAGGACATGATCGAAGAAGGTCTGAAGCTTGCCAAGATTTCCCCCAATATCGCGATCAAGGTTCCGCTGACCTGGGACGGTCTGACCGCGTGTAAGGCTTTCGCATCCGAAGGCCATATGGTCAATGTCACCCTGTGCTTTACCGCGGCGCAAGCGATCCTTGCGGCCAAAGCCGGTGCGACCTTCATCTCCCCCTTCATCGGTCGTCTGGACGATATCAATCTCGACGGGCTGGAGCTGATCGAGGACATCCGCACCATCTATGACAATTACGAGTTCAAGACCGAGATTCTCGCGGCCTCGATCCGTTCGGTCAACCACATCACCGATTGCGCCAAGATCGGTGCCGATGTCATCACCGCCCCGCCGGCTGTCATCAAGGGTATGGTCAAGCATGTGCTGACCGACAAAGGCCTCGAGCAGTTCATGGCGGACTGGGCCAAGACCGGCCAGAAAATCGTCTGATCACCGGATCGGCATGATCCAGGAAGGGGCCTCGGGGCCCCTTTTTCATATCTGGCGGCGTCAGGTCCTAGGCCTTGACCTGTCGGGCGGTGCGCGGCGTCTCCGTGCCGCCGGATGCTGCGTCCGGCTGGCCGCTCCGCAAAAGCGTCAGAAGCGCATTGCGCAGGGCAGGATGGCGATGGGAAAGGCGCAGGAGCTCCTCGACATCATCATCGATATGCACGCCGAAAACGATATAGGGAAAGTTCAGCCCGTTGGTCTGACAGATCTCTGTCAGGCTGCTGACCGTCGGGTCATTGCCATCCTTCAGGACAGAATGCAGATAGCCCGGCGATTTGCCTGCTTTCAACGAGGCTTGGCGCATCGAAATCCCGATACGCATAAGCTCTTTCTGAAGGCGGGAGCGAATTTCACTCGTCGAGTAACTAAGCATGGTTATTTTATTTAGCTCTTAAATTCACGAAGAGTAAGTCTAATTTTCTTTTATGTTCACTGACATACTCAATGAATCCAATCTAATAGCTCATGACCAGAATTCGTTGGCTGTCTTCGCGTGAACCTCTTGGGAAAAATGCGGAAATTTGGTAGATTAGCTGACAGAGCCGTTTTTAAAGGCATTTTTCCATGACACAAGCCGGTTTGACGCAGCCCTTGCGTGAAAAGATTCTGTCCGACCCCGATCTCATTCTGGATGATCCGGCCCTGATGCAGGTGCTGATCGGTGCCGATGATGTGATCGGGGCGGGGAAGGTTGTCGATCTGCGCTCGGTTGCAATGAGACGGCTCGAGAGCCGTCTGGACCGGCTCGAGGATACCCATCGCTCCGTGATTGCCGCGGCTTACGAAAATCTCGCGGGTACCTATCAGATCCACCGTGCGGTCCTGTCGCTGCTTGCGCCGCTGGAATTCCGAGGTTTTCTGGCGGTTCTGCATGAGGAAGTGGCCGAAATCCTCGAGGTCCAGTCGATCCGGCTGGTGCTCGAGACCCATCAATCCGAGGCCGATCCGGCACTGCGGCATATGGGCAAGGTGCTCTGTCTGGCCGAGCCGGGATTTTCTGCCGAATATATGCGTGACGGACGTCATGCCTCTCAGGATCCGATCCTGCTGCGCAAGACCCCCGAGGCGGGCACACCCGTCCATGATACACGTCCTGACAGCCAGTCCGAAGCGATCCGGTCGGAGGCCGTTCTGGCGCTGGATCTGGGGGCGGGGCGGCTGCCGGCGATGCTGGTGTTGGGGTCGAACGACCCCAACCGGTTCAAGGTTTCGCAAGGCACCGATCTTCTTGGCTTTTTCGGCGCGGTCTTCGAGCGTATGATGCAGAGGTTTCTGGGGTAGGTCATGATTGGTATGTCGGACGGGCTGCGCGATGCGATGCAGCGTTGGCTTTTGCATCTGCGCGGGCTCGAAGGAGCGTCCGAGCAGACGATCATCGCCTATGGCGCGGATCTTCGGGGGTTTCTGGCCTTTATGCACCAGCATCACGGCGAATCGCTGGGCGTTGCGCGGATCGCACGGCTGAGCACCGGCGATATGCGGGCATGGATGGCACATGAGCGGGGGCGGGGGCTTTCGGCGCGCTCTCTGGCGCGCGCGTTGTCTTCGGTGAAAAGCTTCATCCGCTGGCTGTCGGATCGCGAGGGGTTCGACGCGACCGCACCCCTCTCGGCCCGTCCGCCGCGGTTCCAGCGCAAATTGCCCCGTCCGCTGGCCGAGGATGCGGCGGTCGCGATGATCGAGCAGGTCGATCTGCAGGCGCAGGACCCCTGGGTGGCGGCGCGAGACACCGCCGTGCTGACGCTTCTCTATGGTTGCGGGCTGCGGATTTCGGAGGCGCTGTCGCTGACTGGCGCCGATCTTCCTCTGGGCGATAGCCTGACGATCATGGGCAAGGGGCGCAAGGAGCGGATGGTGCCGCTTCTGCCGGTGGCGCGCCAATCGGTCGAAACCTATCTCGGGCTCTGCCCCTTCCCGATGGCACAGGACATGCCGATCTTCCGTGGCAAGCGGGGCGGGGCGCTGAACGGGCGGCTGATTGCGAAGGCGATGGAGCGGGCCCGCATGGCGCTGGGGCTTCCGGCGACGGCCACGCCGCATGCCATGCGCCATAGTTTCGCGACCCATCTCCTGAGCCATGGCGGCGATTTGCGGGCGATTCAGGAGCTTCTGGGCCATGCCAGTCTGGCCACGACGCAGGTCTACACGGCGGTCGATCAGGCGCGGCTTATGGAGGTGTATCGCGCGGCCCATCCGCGCCGCTAATGGAAAGAGCCGGTAACCGGAATTTTCCGGTTATCGTTAGGTAAATTTTTAAATGTAAACCGGCTACCTATCAGAAATGTCAATGGGTTAACCATATTCTGGCAAGGTTTCGTTCATTTTGCGGGCGCAGTTTCTGGAGACGTTTCAAGTTCAGAAAGGAACGCGATATGAACGTATCCACCCTTGCCAGTAGTGCAAGTGTCGCGTCCGCGCTGCAGGCTCTCATGGCCACAAGCAGCACGACGACGGACGATGACGAAAGCACGACTGACGTCGGGGAGACGCAGGCTGCAGCTCCCCCTCCGCCGCCCCCTCCCCCCCCTTCCGGCAGCGGCGCCGATTCCGAATCCATGTTTGTTTCTTTGTTTGGCGATACGAGCGAGGCCTCGTCATCGTCCTCGACGACTAGTTCAACGGTTACACTGAGCGATGATGAAGAGGTCTTCGATCTCGATGGCGATGGTGCCCTCTCCTCGATGGAGCAGGCGGCTTATGACGCGTCGCTCGGCGAGGAAGCGGTCTCGGAGACCGACGGGACGGAGGCTGCGATGATGATGCCCCCGCCGCCTCCGGGGCCGCCGCCGGGTCCGCCACCGTCCGATGAGGATGAAGGCGTCCCGACAGCCCAGTCTGTTATTGAATCACTGGCTGCTACAGCCACCGAGGATGCCGAGACGGCGGATGCGCAGGATGACATGCGCCGTGTTCAGCAGTTTGAGCAACTTCTGGCAGAAACGCTTGGAGGCGTGTTGCAGGGCTGAACCGCGGCCCGAGAGACATGGCTTGAACGGGAAGGGCGGCTCTGCGCTGCCCTTCTTTATATCTGAGGCCGGATGTTTCCGCAGCCCTGTGCGATATGTATCATATCCGTCCTACCGGTCCGCCCCGTGCCATGTCAGCGCTTGAACCACCGCAGTCTTTGCGGCATGACCAAAGACATGATGATAAGAACCAAAGCCCTATCGGTCCATTTCCTTACCGCAACCGGCGCGGTGTTTTCCCTG
Organism: Thioclava kandeliae; assembly: GCF_040297545.1. Classification (NCBI taxonomy): domain Bacteria; kingdom Pseudomonadati; phylum Pseudomonadota; class Alphaproteobacteria; order Rhodobacterales; family Paracoccaceae; genus Thioclava; species Thioclava kandeliae. The sequence goes on along the minus strand of NZ_JAYWLC010000005.1, from coordinate 116,252 downwards.
CTGGCGCTTGATGCCGCGGTCGAACGTAACTGGAGCGTCATGTTCCTGTGGCTCGTCGTGGCGCTGGTCGTTGACGGGATCGATGGCCCCTTGGCACGACGCTATGACGTGAAACATAACGCACCGGTTTTCGATGGCGTGCTGATGGATCTGATTATCGACTATCTCACCTATGTCTTTATCCCCGCCTACGCGCTGTTCAAATCCGACCTGTTGCCGGGCTGGCCGGGCTGGCTCGTGGTGGTGGCGATTACCTATTTCAGCGTGGTGTATTTCTCGGATACACGAATGAAAACAAAGGATAACTCCTTCTCAGGTTTCCCGGGGTGCTGGAATATGGTGGCGATTGTGGTTTTTGCGACGACGCCTTCGCCGCCAGTCATTCTGGTGCTGGTGCTGATCTGCACGATCGCGATGTTCCTGCCGCTGAAGTTCATCCACCCCGTGCGCACACAGCGCTGGCGTAAGCTGTCGCTGCCGGTAGCGCTGGGATGGGTGGTGTTTGCCGCCATTGCCGCCTGGACCGATTTCCAGTCGGGGCCGCTGGTGCATAGCGGTCTGGTGGTGACCTCGCTCTACCTGCTTTTTGTCGGGATCGTTCAACAGCTGGTGCCGATAAAGACCGCCGCTTCTCGCTGAGGCGATCCGGACATAGTCATCTTTTTGCGATCCGTCGGGGAACCCGGCGGATTTTTGCTTGTTCCTATGGTGGAAAGTTTTTGTGAGATAGTCCATAAGCGCCACGAAATGTCGTTTTTGGAATATCCCTTTGCGGACGCGACCCTGTGATGGGTCGGGGCTGTGCGGAAAATCGCGCAGCACGGGCCGTGCGGCGTTCTGGCCGCGGGGCTCACCAGAACGATAAAAGTGAAACGGGACAGGAGAGACTGCATGGCAGAGTCAAGGGATCAGGATGAAGATCTGGGTGTACCCGCGCCCGAGGGCACGGCTGCCCCGATCGATACCGATTACAGCGTCGGTCAGGATAATATCGAAGGCAGTGTCGGGCGGATCGCGTTCGACATCCATAACCCGGTTTTCGCCATCTCCGGCGCGGCTGTCGTTCTTTTCGTGCTGTTTACGTTGGTCTTCCCCGACACCGCGCAGGGCCTCTTCAGCTGGCTCTTCTCGTCGGTGACCGGCGGGTTCGACTGGTTCTTCCTGACGGCGGGCGACATCTTCGTGCTGTTCAGCCTGTTCCTGATCGTCTCGCCTTGGGGCAAGATCCGCTTGGGCGGGTCCGAGGCCACGCCTGATTTCGGTTATCCGGCATGGTTTGCCATGCTCTTTGCCGCAGGCATGGGCATCGGGCTGATGTTCTATGGCGTGGGCGAGCCGCTGACCCATTTCTCGACTTCTTTCGCCGGTGCCGCCGGTGCGCCGCTTGGCGGGGCCGAGGGCGACAACGAGGCCGCCTTCAAGCTGGGTATGGCCGCGACCATCTATCACTGGGCGCTGCATCCTTGGGCGATCTATGCGGTTCTGGCCCTCGCGCTGGCGCTGTTCTCCTATAACAAGGGCCTGCCGCTGACGATCCGCTCGGCCTTCTACCCGATTTTGGGCGAGCGCATCTGGGGCTGGCCGGGCCATGTCATCGATATTCTGGCGGTATTCGCGACGCTCTTCGGTCTGGCGACCTCGCTGGGCCTTGGCGCCACGCAGGCCAATGCCGGTCTGCATGCGGTCTTCGGTATTCCGATCTCGACCACCATCCAGGTGATCCTGATTGCGGCCATCACCGGTGTCGCGTTGATCTCGGTGCTGCGCGGGCTCGAGGGCGGCGTGCAGAAACTCTCCGAGATCAATATGATTCTCGCGCTGGTGCTTCTGCTTTTCGTGCTGTTCACCGGTCCGACGCTGACGCTTCTGGGCGATATCGGCACGGGGCTTGGCGCCTATCTGACCGAGCTTCCGGCGCTGTCGAACCCGTTCGGGCGTGAGGATACCGGCTTTGTTCAGGGCTGGACCTCCTATTACTGGGCATGGTGGATCAGCTGGTCGCCGTTCGTGGGCATGTTCATCGCGCGTGTCTCGCGCGGGCGCACCGTGCGCGAGTTCATCGTCTGCGTGCTGCTGATCCCGTCGCTGGCCTGTGTGGTCTGGATGTCGATCTTTGGCGGTGTCGCGCTGCAACAGGTGATCATGGATGGCTATCAGGGCGCGGTGGATGCCGATATCTCGGTGAAGTTGTTCCGTGTGCTCGATCAGCTGCCGCTGTCGCAGATCACCTCGGTGGTGGGTGTGATCCTCGTGATCGTGTTCTTCGTGACCTCCTCGGATTCGGGCTCGCTGGTGATCGACACGATCACCGCAGGCGGTAAGGTCGATGCGCCGGTCCCGCAACGTGTGTTCTGGGCGACCTTCGAGGGCGTCGTGGCGATTGTGCTGCTACTGGGCGGTGGCCTGTCGGCCCTGCAATCGATGGTCATCTCGACGGGGTTGCCCTTCACCATCGTGCTTCTGGTGATGTGCTATTCCATCGTGAAGGGGCTGCAGGCGGAAAAGAAGGCCTGAGCGAGATCTCCGGACTGTGAAACGGGCGCCTTTCGGGGCGCCCGTTTCCATTTGATCCATGCGTCCTATCTGTGGAGCCCATGCCCGAGGAGGCCCGCATGACCTATGACCACCCCGCAGATGTTCTGGAGTTCTGGTTCGCGCCCGAGCACCGCGAGAGCTGGTTCGAGAAGAACGAGCTGTTCGACGGCCTTATCCGCGACCGGTTCGGGCCGCTACAGGCGCAGGCCACAGAGGGCGCCCTGGCGGCATGGCGCGAGAAGGCCGAAAGCGCTCTGGCGCTGGTGATCCTGCTCGACCAGTTTCCCCGCAATATGTTCCGTGGAACGGGCCATGCTTTTGCCAGCGATGCCCGGGCGCGCGAGGTGGCCGGGCACGCTCTGACGCAGGGATTTGATGCGCAGATAAAGGCGCTCGACCCACAGGCACCGGCCTTTTTCTATCTGCCCTTCATGCATTCCGAGGATCTGGCCGATCAGGACCGCGCCGTAGCGCTTTACGAGGCGGCGGAGGATGAGAACGGGTTGCGCTTTGCCCATGCACATCGCGACATCATCGCGCGGTTCGGGCGTTTCCCGCATCGCAACGCGGCGCTCAAACGCGAGAGCACCAAGGAAGAACTGGCCTTTCTGGAAACACATAAAGGCTTTTGACGCCTTTTTCTCCGTGGGCAGAGGCCCTATGATCGGGCCCAAGACAAGAGGATCATGATGACCGACACCGATAGCCTGACGCCCGAAGAGATCACCGCATTGTTCACCCGCGCGGATGGGCAATACCATTTCGCGCGCTGGGGCCGTCCGATCGTGCCGATCGTGTTCGGGGTGCAGGAAGAGACGCTGCAGATCATGAAGGGCGCGCTGGAGGCGATTGCCGCCCTCTCGGGTCATAAGCTGGCCGAGACCGATCCCGAGATTGGCGCCAATCTGATGATCTTCTTCTTCCGCGACTGGCAGGAGCTGCTGGAGGTGCCCAATCTCGACCATATGCTCCCCGGATTGCAGGATCTGGTCGTCCGGCTTGATGATGCGGGGGCCACCCATTACCGCACCTTCCGCTTCGATGATCAGGGGGCGATCCGCGCCTGTTTCAGCTTCGTGCGGATGGACGAGGCCATGGCCGAGGTGCCCGCCGAGACCATCGCGCTGGGGCAGGCGGTGCAGATGATCCTTGCATGGGGCAACGAGGCCTGGACCGGGCGCTCGCCTCTGGGATTGGCGCGCGGGGCGGCGGTGCTGCGCCCCGAGGTGGCAGCGGTGATTGCCGCGGCCTATGATCCGGTGATGCCTGCCGTGTCCGGGGACGCCTCCCATGCGCTGCGCCTCTTCGCCCGCGCCAACATGATGCGCGAGAAGGCCGAGGCCGCAAGCGCCCGCATGGCGCAGGATATGGCCGAGGCCAAGCTGGCGCCAAAAGGGTAAAGTGATGGCCTTCGCGTTTCCCGTCCGCGTCTATTACGAAGATACCGATCTGGCCGGCATCGTCTACTATGCCAATTACCTGAAATTCATCGAGCGCGGCCGCAGTGAGTGGATCCGCTCGCTGGGTGTCGATCAGGCGCGCATGAAAGCCGAGACGGGCACTGTCTTTGCCGTGCGACGGGTTGAGGCGGATTATCTCAAGCCCGCCAGATTCGATGACGAGCTTGTTGTGATGACGCGGTTGGTCGCCGAGACCGGTGCGCGGATCGTGCTTGCACAGGAGGTGACACGGGCGGGGGAGGTGCTGTTTTCGGCGCAGGTCACGCTTGTCTGCCTTAACGAAACGGGGGCGGCACAGCGGATATCTGCCGAAATACGCCGGAAGCTGGCTCCAAGCCTGCATTGAGTGCGCAATTCGCCCCTAGGTGACGTAGATGTTATGGCGCGCCCCCTTTATGTGCGCTAAAATCGCTGCCAATCAACCCGCGACAAACGCGGCCCCTATTTGACGAGCAGTAGACCGATGGAAACAGACGTGCTTGGCACGGCGCAGCAGATGGATTTCTCGCTGCTTGCCCTTTTTGCCCATGCCTCCCTAACCGTAAAACTCGTGGTAATCGTGCTGATGCTGTCCAGCTTCTGGTCCTGGGCGATCATCATCCGCAAGTTCATTTCGTTCCGCGCGGCACGCCGCGAGGCCGAGACTTTCGATCAGGCCTTCTGGTCGGGCGAGCCGCTCGATGAGCTGTTCGAGCAGATCGGCACCCGTCCCGATGGCGCGAGCGAGAAGATCTTTGCCGCAGGTATGCTGGAATGGCGCCGCAGCCACCGGCAGGATGGCAACCTGATCGCGGGTGCGCAATCGCGTATCGAGCGCTCGATGGATGTCGCGATCACCAAGGAAAGCGAGAGGCTCAATCACGGGCTGCAATTCCTCGCGACTGTCGGGTCGACCGCGCCCTTCGTCGGTCTCTTCGGGACCGTCTGGGGGATCAAGGTGGCGTTCGAGGAGATCGCGATCTCGCAGAACACCTCGCTGGCCGTCGTGGCCCCGGGGATTTCAGAAGCACTTGTGGCCACCGCCATCGGTCTGCTGGCCGCAATCCCCGCCGTGATCTTCTACAACAAGCTCTCGGGCGATGCCGACCGCATCGTTGGCGGCTACGAGGCCTTCTCGGACGAGTTCTCCACCATCCTCTCGCGCCAGCTGGACGCCTGATCCATGGGCGGTGGCGTAGCAAAGAACTCCAACCGGAGAGGGCGTCGCGGACGCGGGAAGCATCAGGCCATGGCCGAGATCAACATCACGCCGATGGTCGATGTGATGATGGTGCTTCTGGTCATCTTCATGGTGGCTGCGCCGATGATGACCGTCGGTGTGCCGCTGGAGCTGCCCAAGACCTCTGCCAAGGCGGTGCCGACCGAGCAGGAAGAGCCGCTTACGGTGTCGCTGCAGCTGGATGGCACGGTGTCGCTGATGAATTCGAGCGTGCCAGAGGACGAGCTGGTGGGCCGTCTGGAGGCGATCGCCAAGGAGCGCGAGAGCAACAAGATCTATCTGCGCGCCGATGGTGGTATCAATTATTCCCGTGTGGTCGAAGTGATGGGCGCGCTCAATGGCGCGGGCTTCAACAACATCACTCTGGTGACCGAATCCGGTGGTCCGTCGCTGACGGGACCGGCGAAACAGTAAGCGCAAGGCACGCAACTACATGCGGACGGAACGGGCATATAAGATCGGCATCTGGGTGTCGGGGATTATCCATGTAGGGATCATCCTCTGGGCTGTGCTGGGCGATCTGCTGTTTACACGCGATCCGGTCGATCCGATCCAGATGACCTCTGTATCGGTGATCTCGGATGCCGATTTCCAGGCCATGCAGGCCGCCGCCCCCAAGGCGGGCGAGGTGCAGGAAACCGCGCCGGAGGCGATCGCGGCCCCCGAGGAGGATGTCTCTCCGGCCGAAGACACGCCCGCGCCCGAGGAGGCGCCCGATCCGGCACCGCAGGAGGCCTTGGCCGAGCCCGAGCCCACGCCCGAGGCGAAGCCCGATCTATCGGATGTGCAGGAGCCCGCCGAGCCTACCGAGGTCACGGAAGTTCCGCCCTCGATGATGCCCGAGGTCGAGGAGCCGCAGGACACCGCGACGCCCGAGTTCAGCCCGCGCCCCATTGCCAAGCCCGCGCGCCGCGTCGCGCCCGATCCGATGCCCACGCCCGAGCCGGAGGCACAGGTGGCCGAGGTGCCGAAAGAGGCCACTCAAGAGGCCGAGGCCCCCGAGCCCGAGACACCCAAGGAAGAGGCACAGCAGGCGCAGGCGCCCGAGGAATCGGGCACCGAGATCGAGACCGAAGCGTCGAAGCCGGTGGAAGAGGCCAAGACCTCGGCTCCGCCCTCGAGCCCCAAGCCGCGCACCAAGCCTACCCCGCCCAAGAAGGAAGAGCCCAAACCCGAGCCGGTGAAGACCGCAGCATCGGAAAAGGCATCGGATAAACCTGCTGATAAGCCGGCAGGGAAAACGCCCGAGAAGAAAGCGGATACGCCTGCCAAGAAGCCCGCCGAGAAGAAACCGGCAGCGGCCAAACCCGCGGCACCTGCGCCCAATACCGAGAAGGCCGTGCAGGATGCGCTGGCACAGGCTCTGGGGGGCGAGGGCACCGGGGGCACCGGCAATGCGCCGATGGGGCCGCCGATGACCAGCGGCGAGAAAGACGCGCTGATCGTGGATGTGAAGCAATGCTGGAACGTGGGCGCGCTGTCGTCCGAGGCGCTGCGCACCACGGTGACCGTCTCGGTGCAGATGCAGCCCGACGGCATGCCGATCGCCAGCTCGATCAAGCTGGTGGGCTCGCAGGGGGGAAGCGATGCTGCGGCAAAACAGGCCTATGAGGCCGCGCGCCGCGCCATCATCCGCTGTGGTTCGGACGGCTTCCCGCTGCCTGCGGAGAAATATGGCCAGTGGAAGACCATCGAGATGGACTTCAACCCCTCCAAGATGAGGATGCGCTGATGCCGGAAATCCCGTTTTCGGCAAATAATCGCGAGACCGCGTGCGGATGTGATGCGCCTGTCGCGCATTCCGCGCTACAACCGACAAAACCTGCCCGTCCGCATGGGACGGGCGCGGACCAGACAAGGAGTGTTTCGATGCTGCGTATGATGATGGCCGGACTGGCTGCCGCAGGTGTGATGTCGGCGGGGCTGGTTGCCACTCCGGCCATGGCGCAGGATGGCGGCCCGCTACATGTCGAGATCACCGATGGCGTGATCGAGCCGCTGCCCTATGCGATGCCCACCTTTATCGCCGAGACGCCGGATGCCGCGAAAGTGGCGCAGGATATTTCCAGCGTGATCAATTCCGATCTCTCGGGCACCGGCCTCTTCCGCCAGATCCCGCAGGATGCCTATATCCAGCGTTTCTCGAGCTTCGGCACGCCGGTCAGCTATCCCGACTGGACGGGAATCAAGGCGCAGGCGCTGGTGGTGGGCGCGGTCTCCATGCAGGGCGGCAAGGCCGTGGTGAAATTCCGTCTGTTCGATACCTATTCCGGCGCCGAGATGGGCGAGGGCCAGCAACTGGCCGCCACGCCGCAAAGCTGGCGCCGTCTGGCGCATAAGGTTGCCGATACGATCTATTCGCGCATCACGGGCGAGGGCGGCTATTTCGACAGCCGCGTGGCCTTCGTCTCCGAAACCGGCCCCAAAAATGCCCGTCAGAAACGTCTCGCGATCATGGATTATGATGGCGCGAACGTGAATTATCTCACCGATTCCAGCACCATCGTGCTGGCGCCGCGCTTCTCTTCGGACGGGTCCAAGCTGATCTACACCACCTTCGAGACCGGCTTCCCGCGCATCAAGATGATGAATGTCGGCAATGTCAGCTCGCAGCTCCTGCCCGAGACCCCCGGCACGATGACCTTCTCGCCGCGCTTCTCGCCCGATGGCAGCTCGATCCTCTATTCGATGGAACAGAACGGCAATACCGACCTCTTCCGCATGAGCACCGGTGGCGGCGCGCCCCAGCGCCTGACCAATAGCCCTGCGATCGAGACAGCCCCCTCCTACAGCCCTGACGGCTCGCAGATCGTGTTCGAATCCGACCGTTCGGGCACCCAGCAGCTCTATGTGATGAGCGCGAATGGCGGCGAGCCCACGCGGATCTCCTTCGGCGAGGGACGCTATTCGACGCCGGTCTGGTCGCCGCGCGGTGATATGATCGCCTTCACCAAACAGCATGCGGGCCGTTTCCACATCGGCGTGATGCGCACCGACGGTTCCGAGGAGCGCCTGCTGACGGCCTCGTTCCTCGACGAGGGTCCGACCTGGTCGCCCAATGGCCGCGTGATCATGTTCACCCGCGAGAGCCCCGGTGCGAGTGGCAGCGCGAGCCTGTGGTCGGTGGATATCTCGGGCCGAAACCTCAAGAAAGTGCCGACCCCGAGTGCTGCCTCCGACGTGACGTGGTCACCGCTCCTGCAGTGACATTCCCAAGCGAGCCAAATACTGTTACCGTGCTCATGACGAGCTTCTGACATAATGGAAAAACCTATGAAAACCGCAATCAAAGCCGCCCTGCTGCTGAGCGCATTGGGCCTTGCCGCGTGTAACAATCCCGACCGCTTCGGCGACGGGTCGGGCGTCACCGATCCGGGCGGCGCTTACGGCAGCGGCTATGGCGACGGCTCGGTAAGCCAGGGCAATATCTCGGACCCGAACTCGCCCGCCTATTTCCAGAAGACCATCGGCGATATGGTCCATTTCGTGGTTGACCAGTCCACCCTGACGCCCGAAGCGACCCAGATCCTGACGCAGCAGGCACAATGGCTGACCTCGCATCCGAACTATACCGCTGTGATCGAAGGCCATGCCGACGAGCAGGGCACGCGCGAATACAACCTCGCCCTCGGTGCCCGTCGTGCAAGCTCGGTGCAATCCTTCCTGATCAGCCAAGGCGTGAGCGGCAACCGTCTGCGCACCGTCTCCTATGGTAAAGAGCGCCCGATCGCGGTCTGCTCGGCTCCCGAATGCTACGCCCAGAACCGTCGCGCCGTGACGGTGATCGCGCAAGGCGCAGGTTCCTGATGATGCGCGCGCTGAAGGGGGTAGTCTGCGGTCTGGCACTGATGGCGGGTCTGCCCGCCTTCGCGCAGGACCAGCAGTCTCTGGCCGATATCCGTTCGGAACTGGCGCAGCTCTCGACGCAGGTGCAAAGCCTGCGTCAGGAGTTGGTCTCGTCCGGTTCGCAGGGTCTGCAGGCGGCGGGCGGTGCCTCGGCGCTGCAACGTATGGATACAATGGAAGCGTCGCTCTCGCGCCTGACCTCACAGACCGAGGAACTCCAGAACAAGATCAACCGCGTTGTCAGCGATGGCACCAACCGGATCGGCGATCTGGAATTCCGTGTTTGCGAGATGGAGCAGGGCTGCGATATCGGATCTCTTGGCACGACCAAGCCGCTGGGCGGCGAGGCCGCAACCGCAGCACCGGCACCGGCGCCGGCGGCATCGAACGGATCGGGGCAATCGAGCGCCGATCTCGCGATGAACGAACAGTCGGACTTCGATCGGGCCAAGGGGGTGCTCGATCAGGGTGACTTTCCTCGCGCCGCGAAAGAGCTTGCGGCCTTTGCCCAATCCTATACGGGCGGCCCGCTGAGCGACGACGCGCTCTATTATCAGGGTGAGGCGCTGCAGAAATCCGGCGATATGGCAGGGGCGGCGCGCGCGTGGCTCAATGCCTTCTCGACCTATCCCGATGGCGACAAGGCACCGGAAAGCCTGACCAAACTGGGTTGGGCGCTGGGGCAACTCGGCCAGCGTAACGAGGCCTGCACGGCCTTGGGACAGGTGGGCACCCGCTATCCGCAGGCAACGGCCGTCTCGGAGGCACAATCCGAAATGTCGAAGCTCGGCTGTATGTGAGGCGCCCTTGTCGGACCATGAGAATACCCAGACTGCCGCGCCGTGTCGCGGCAGTTTGTCTTTGAGCTCCCCGATGCTCGAGCGATTCATTGGCCGTCTGGTCGGGCAGCGCGTGGCGCTGGCCGTGTCGGGCGGCGGGGATTCCATGGCGATGCTGTATCTGCTGGCGGGACGGCTGGATCTTTCGGTCGTGACCGTCGATCACGGGCTTCGCCCCGAAGCGGCTGACGAGGCGCGCATGGTGGGGCAGGTGGCACAAAGCCTTGGCCTTACCCATCATACGCTGCACTGGAACGCGCCTGCGGGCGGCAACCTGATGGATCAGGCGCGCCGTGCGCGGATCGGGTTGATGGGCGAATGGGCACGGGCGCAGGGCATTGGCCATATCGCGATGGCCCATACAGCCGATGACGAGCTGGAAACTTTCATCATGCGCCTTGCGCGGGCCTCGGGGCTGCAGGGCCTGTCGGGAATGCGGCATGCGTGGTGCGAGGCGGGGGTCATGTGGCACCGTCCCATGCTGGATCTCGGGCGGGGGGCGTTACGCGATTATCTGCGCAACCGAGGGGGACACTGGGCCGATGATCCGTCCAATGACAATCCCAAATACGAGCGCGTGCGCATCAGGAAGGCCGCCCCGCAACTCGCCGCACTGGGCCTGACGCCCGAGGTGATCTCTGCGAGTGTGGCCCATCTGGCCCGCGCCGAAGAGGCGCTTTCGCAGGCGCTGGTGGGGATGGTTGCGCGTCATGTGATGGTGGATCGTGGCGATGTGCTGGTGTCGCTCGAGGGGCTCGAGACCGAGCTTCAGGGAGAATTCCGGCGCAGGCTCTGGGCCGTGATTCTCGGCTGGATCAATGGCGGGGAGTATGCGCCGCGCGGCACCAAGCTGGAGGCCTTCTGCCACGATATTGGGCAAACCCGGACGCTGGCCGGTGTCCGCCGCAGCCATGACGGTGATTTTATCCGCTTTACCCGCGAGTTGGCGTCTGTTCAGGCATTGGTGGTGCAGGGGGGTGAGGTGTGGGACCGATGGCGTCTACGGGGCTCGCAGGACGGGATCGGCCTGCAGGGCCTGAGTATAGGCGCCCTTGGCGAGGCGGGGCTGGCCCTGTGCCCGGACTGGCGCGAGACAGGGCTGCCGCGCGCCTCGCTTATGGCCAGCCCCGCGGTCTGGGCAGGTGAAACGCTTGTTGCCGCCCCCTTGGCAGGGCTGCCGAATGGCTGGATCGCAGAAATTGCCGTCCCGTTTGCGCCCTCAATGCTATTCACCCGTTGAACCCTGAGCCTAAATCCCTATTTTCATTCCAACGGTTCCCCGCTCTACACTTTGGGGGGCCAAAATGAATTGGAGGTTTTTCCTTGGGTAATGCGCGCAATCTTGCCTTTTGGGCCGTGCTGTTCGTGCTGATCCTCGCCCTGTTCAACCTGTTTGGGGATGGACAGAACGCGATGAATTCGCAGCAAGTCGATTATTCCGAGTTTATTCAGGCGGTCGACAAGGGCAATGTCAGCAATGTCCAGATCGATGGGGAGGATGTGCGCTACCAGCTGAAAGACGGCACTGCGACCTATTCCACCGTCAAGCCGCTGACCGACCCGATCGCCGAGCGGCTGATCTCGTCGGGCGTGCAGGTGAAAGTGGTCAAGCAGGCACAGTCCGGCTTCATGTCGCTCTTGGGCGTCTGGTTGCCCTTCCTCGTGCTCATCGGGATCTGGATCTTCTTCATGAACCGGATGCAGGGCGGCGGCAAAGGCGGCGCGATGGGCTTCGGCAAATCCAAAGCCAAGCTTCTGACCGAAAAGCAGGGCCGCGTGACCTTTGACGATGTCGCAGGCATCGACGAGGCCAAAGAAGAGCTGGAAGAGATCGTGGAATTCCTGCGCAATCCGCAGAAATTCAGCCGCCTTGGCGGTAAGATCCCGAAAGGCGCATTGCTGGTTGGCCCCCCGGGGACTGGTAAGACGCTTCTGGCGCGCGCGATTGCGGGCGAGGCGGGCGTGCCCTTCTTCACCATCTCGGGCTCCGACTTCGTGGAGATGTTCGTGGGTGTCGGTGCAAGCCGCGTCCGTGACATGTTCGAACAGGCCAAGAAAAACGCGCCCTGTATTGTCTTCATCGACGAGATCGACGCTGTGGGCCGTGCCCGTGGTGTGGGCATCGGCGGCGGCAATGACGAGCGCGAACAGACCCTCAACCAGCTACTGGTCGAGATGGATGGTTTCGAGGCCAATGAGGGCATCATCATCGTTGCCGCGACCAACCGCCGCGATGTGCTGGACCCCGCTTTGCTGCGTCCGGGCCGTTTCGACCGTCAGATCCATGTGCCGAACCCCGATATCAAGGGCCGCGAGAAGATCCTGACCGTCCATGCCCGCAAGGTTCCCGTTGGTCCCGATGTCGATCTGCGCACCATCGCGCGCGGCACGCCGGGCTTCTCGGGGGCGGACCTCATGAACCTCGTCAACGAGGCGGCGCTGATGGCGGCACGCGTTGGCCGCCGGTTCGTGACGATGGAGGATTTCGAGCAGGCCAAAGATAAGGTCATGCTCGGTGTCGAGCGCCGCTCGATGATCCTGACGCCCGAGCAGAAGGAAATGACTGCCTATCACGAAGCCGGTCACGCCATTGTCGGCCTTGCGCTGCCCAAATGCGATCCGGTCTACAAGGCCACGATCATTCCGCGCGGTCAGGCGCTGGGTATGGTGGTGAGCCTCCCCGAGATGGACAAGCTGAACTACCACAAGGACGAGGCCAAGCAGAAGATCGCCATGACCATGGCGGGCAAGGCGGCCGAGATCAAGAAATGGGGTCCCGACCATGTGTCGAACGGTCCGGCGGGCGATATCCAGCAGGCATCGGCCATTGCGCGCGCGATGGTGATGCGTTGGGGCATGTCCGATAAGGTCGGCAATATCGACTATGCCGAGGCGCATGAGGGCTATTCCGGCAATACCGCTGGCTTCTCGGTTTCGGCGGCGACCAAGCAGCTGATCGAGGAAGAGGTCCGTGAGCTGATCGAGGAGGGCTACCGCGAGGCGGTGCGCATTATCGACGAGCAGGAAGTCGAGTGGGAACGCCTTGCGCAGGGCCTGCTGGAATACGAGACCCTGACCGGCGCAGAGATCAAGAAAGTCATCAAGGGCGAGGCTCTGGGTGGCGGTGATGACGACACCCCCACCGGTGGTCTGCCGACGGTGACCTCGGTGCCCAAAGCCAAAACCGAGGAGGTGAAGCCCGAGGGCACGCCCGACGGGACAGAGCCGACCGCTTAAGCAAGCTACAATCCGGTAGATGGGCCGCCCTTCGGGGCGGCCTTTTCCATGCGACGCAACGACTGTGCTTGACCTTTGCGACAACTCTCCCAAGCATGTGTCCCAGAAGGCATTTCGCGATCGGACAGGGAAACTCATGCCGGCATTGAGACGGACCGGATATCAGGCAGAGATCGTCTGGTTGGGCATCGTGCCACAGGGCCAGATGCAATCGGTGGCGGTGGACCGGATGGAACTGGATTTCGAGGGGCCGCTCGGCGAGGCGCATCGTGGATATACGCGCGCCTCCTGCTCGCGGGTCACCGGGCAGTTTGCCAAGGGCACCGAGATCGCCAATACCCGCCAGTTGAGCATCCTGTCAGCGGAGGAGATGGCCGAGACCGCTTTCGTCATGCGCATCCCCGAGCTGAAGCCCGAATGGGTGGGGGCCTCCATCGTGCTGCGTGGCCTGCCGGATTTCACGCATATCCCGCCCTCCTCGCGGCTGCAGAGCGAGGAGGGGGTCTCGCTGGTTGTGGATCTCGAGAACCTGCCCTGTGTCCAGCCTGGGATAGAGATCGCCAAGACCTATCCCGACAAGGGAAAAGCCTATAAGCCCGCAGCCCTCGGGCGGCGCGGGGTCACCGCATGGGTCGAACGCCCAGGCGGATTGAGACTGGGCCAGCTTGTCGATCTGTGGGTGCCTACGCAACGGGTCTGGCGGCAGGGCGAGGGCGAGGGCTGAACCGGATGCCTGTAAATGGCCGGCTTAGGTCGCATCCAGAACAGGGCCTTCTCCAGATCGCGCATAGTTTCTTCCCGACACGTCCGGCAAGCCGGTTTCGGGGGCTTATGGCCTCAAACCCTTGTCTTGGGATTAGGGGTCTGCGATAGGAGGCTGACCTGTTCTTTTGTGTGGAGATGCCGATGCTCGATCCGAAAACTGTCGCTTCGATGCGGGAGCTACGCGTCGAGATCGACCGGCTGGACCGGCAGATTGTCGAGCAGCTGACCTACCGGCTGAGCCTGATCGACCGTGCGATCGATCTGAAACCCTCGGAAGGGCTGCCCGCGCGGATCGAGGAACGGGTCGAGGATGTGGTCGCCAAGGTCAAGGCGCATGCCGTGCAGACCGGCGGAGACGTGGAACTATTCGAGCAGCTCTATCGCATCATGATCGAGGCATCGATCCTGCGCGAGGAGCGGGTTCTTGGCACAGGAGACGTGAAATGAGTGCGACGATCATTGATGGTAAGGCTTTCGCGGCCACGGTGCGCGAGAAAGTCGCCGCACAGGTAGCCAAGCTGAAGGAAGATCACGGGATCACCCCCGGTCTGGCCGTGGTTCTGGTGGGCGAGGACCCGGCATCGGAAGTCTATGTGCGCAACAAGGGCAAGCAGACCGTCGAGGTCGGCATGAATTCCTACGAGCACAAGCTTGATGCCGCCACTTCGGAAGCCGAGCTTCTGGCCCTGATCGCCAAGCTCAATGCCGATCCGGCCGTGCATGGTATTCTGGTGCAGCTCCCTCTGCCCAAACATCTCAACGAGGATCTGGTGATCAACTCGATCGATCCGGCCAAGGATGTCGACGGCTTCCATATCTCCAATGTCGGCCTTCTGGCCACTGGGCAGAAATCCATGGTGCCCTGCACGCCGCTCGGCTGCCTGATGATGCTGCGCGACCATCACGGCTCGCTCTCGGGGCTGAATGCGGTGGTCGTCGGGCGTTCCAATATCGTGGGCAAGCCGATGGCCCAGCTGTTGCTGCGTGACAGCTGCACGGTGACGGTGGCGCATTCGCGCACCAAGGATATCGAATCTGTCTGCCGCTCTGCTGATATTCTGGTGGCGGCCGTTGGCCGTCCCGAGATGATCAAGGGGGATTGGGTGAAACCCGGTGCGACAGTGATCGATGTGGGTATCAACCGCATTCCCGCGCCCGAAAAGGGCGAGGGCAAGAACCGCTTGGTGGGCGATGTCGATTTCGCTTCCGCCGCTCAGGTGGCCGGTGCCATCACGCCGGTGCCCGGTGGTGTCGGTCCGATGACCATCGCCTGCCTGCTGGCCAATACCTTGACCGCCTGTGCGCGGGCCAATGGTCTGGCAGAGCCTGAAGGGTTGACTGCGTAATCCGCCCACACGCGGGGATTGAATGATAAGGGCAGGCGTCGGAAAAGTCTCCGGCGCCTGTCTCGTTTTTGCGACGCTTCCCGCTCATGGACGCATTTTCTTTCATTCTGCGATATGGTTGAGGAGGTAAGCTGGGTTAAAGCTTATTATATCCTCCATAACGGAGAGTAAGACTATTCGTATGAGGTAAGACGGGATGTGGCAGGCCTATCTCCGATCGCTGAGCGTGCCGACGCTGCTGCTGACATGGGTTGCAGCTTCGGCATTTGGTGTGCTTGGTGGGCCGTTCGGCACCTTTGAATGGCTGACGGTTGGCGAGAGGCTCGTCTACTGGCCGTCGCTCTGGGCGCTGGGAATCACGATCGGCTGTGCGTTGCGACTGCTCTACGAGGAGGTTCTGCAGATCCGTAACTTCTGGAGCTATGCGTTGCTGGAAGCCAGTAGTCTCGGGCTGTTGATGGCGTTCCCATATCACAGTTTGCTGCATTATCTCGCCGAGATCGATCACGCGCATCTGCCCTCGCTTCTGCAACTCGGCGCCTACAATTTCGTAATGACGTTCTTCTGCGTCAGTCTGCGGCGGCTTTTCTACCCTGAAAGCAAAGGGTCAGCGACAGGAGAGGACGAAGTCCGCCCTGTCTCCGACTGGCAGTCTGCCGCGCCGCAAGCGGATGCTGCATCCTATGCCTCGCCTGCCGATCCGGAACCCGCCTTCTCGCCAGACGCCACCTGCGAGCCAGAGCCTGATGCCCTGACCACGCCACGCCTGCTGCAGCGTCTGCCCAAGGCCCGGCAGGGCGATATCTGGCATCTGCAGAGCCGCGATCATTATGTCCATGTCACGACGTCGAAAGGCTCGCATCAGGTGCTGATCCGGCTGGCGGATGCGATGGCAGAGCTGGAAGGGGTGCAGGGGTTGCAGGTCCACCGCTCGCATTGGGTGGCCGAAGAGGCCGTAGCGGAAGGGCGCAAGCTGAATTCCAAGGCCGAGCTGACGCTTCGCAACGGGGCGGTGATCCCTGTCTCGCGCACCTATCTATCCGATGCAGAGGATGCGGGCTTTTTCGATCTGGATGAAGGGCCGCAGGGCTACCGGCTCAGTTAGTGCAGGATCTCCTCGTCGCGCACGAACATATTGGCCCATGCGCGGTCGATCAGCTCGGGCGTCATTTGCGGCGGGATACCCTCGAATTTGCAGATCTCGATCATCTGGTCGATCAGGAAGATCGGCTGGTAATTGGCATAGACGTTGTGGATGGTGGGGTATTTCACCTTCAGCAGATGCACCAATGCGGCCTCGCTGAGCGGGATCTGGCGTTTGTTGGCCACCAGTTTGAAGATCTTGAGAAAGTCGCGCTGGTTCGGGCCGTCGATCTTGATCTTGAAGAAGATCCGGCGCAGCGCGGCCTTGTCGAAGATCGCATTGGGGTGGAAGTTGGTCGAGAAGATCGCGAGCGTGTCGAAAGGCACCTCGAATTTCTCGCCCGATTGCAGCGCGAGGATGTCGCGGCTTTCTTCCAGCGGCACGATCCAGCGGTTCACCAGCTTCTGCGGCGGCTCGGCCTGACGGCCAAGGTCGTCCACGATGAACACCCCGCCCGAGGCTTTCAGCTGCAGGGGCGCGGTATAGGTGCGGGCCGTGGGGTTGAACTTGAGGTCCAGCATATCCAGCGTCAGTTCGCCCCCCGTGATCACGGTCGGACGCTCGCAGAGCACATAGCGGCGGTCGAAGCGGTGTCCGGCGCGGCGCAGGGCGGTGGGGTCCTCCGCGGGGAGCGGTGCCTCGCTATGGATGATCGGGTCGAAGACGGTGATGATCTGGCCCGAATATTCAATGGCGCGCGGCACATAGATCTGGTCGCCAAGCGCATCGCGGATGCCGTTGGAGATCGAGGATTTCCCGTTGCCCGGCGGGCCATACATCAGGATCGAACGGCCCGAGCCCACGGCGGGGCCAAGCTGGTCGATCAGGTCGGGTGGCAGGACCAGATGGCCCATCGCCGCGAGCAGCGCATCGCGGGTCAGCTGGATATTGCGGATCGACTGGCGCTTGACCTGCTCGCGATACATCGCCAGCGGCACGGGCAGCGCACCATAATATTCCGATTGCGCCAGCGCATCGAGCGCGCGCGCGCGCCCCGCATCCGAGAGCTGGAAGGCCATCTCGTTGCCGGAATTGGCATGGAGCGTGCCCATCGCCTCCACAAGGCGCTGGTCGCGGGCCATGTCGATCAGCTCCTGCAGCAGGGTGGTCGGCAGGCAGAGCAGTTCGGCCAGCGAGCTCAGCGTGGTCTGGTTGGTGCGGAACATCGTTTTCAACAGGATGTCGCGCATCATCACAAGGCTCAGGCCCGTCTCGGACAGGCTGCGTGGCATATGAGGGGCGGTAATTGTGCGGGCCATCATATTCATACGACACGACCTTCCTGAAACGGGATTTCCGATAGGGATTAACGGACTGTTAGCCCTGCTTATGATCGGAAAGTGCCGCCGCAATGTGGCCGAATTCGGGAAAAAGGCGGGCGCTGTCTGGCCTTATACTGCCAAGACGCAAGCAAGCGCCAGATAGGCCCAGAGCGCGAGGGCGAGACCGACACCGGCGGGTGTGCGCTTGGCCCCCCAGCTTTTCCAGTCGGGGGTGGCGCGGGTCAGGGCAGGGATGCGCTTGAGGATCTGGTGCAGTCCCAGCCCCGCGATCAGCCCGACCGACAGGCAGATCAGCGCCAGAGAGATCTGCCCTTCGGCCTGCGAGACGAAGAGCGCGGCCACGGAGACGAATTTGATATCGCCCGCGCCGAACCCCGCATAGGCGAAAAGCACGAAGCCTATGGCAAAGACCACCACAAAATTGAGCCAGCGCCATGCCCAGACATCCAGCGGCAAGGCCAATAGCCCCAGCACGACGAAAATTCCCGCCATCGTATAGACCGCTACATTGCGGATTTTCATGTCGCGCAGATCGGTAAGGGTGATCCAGATACAGATCGGCGTCAGCGCCAGCAGAAAGGCCAGCGCGGTGACGAAAGGCCCCGGAGCGAGCATGTCAGGATTTCACCTTATTGGCGTCGAGCGCTGCCAGCGCGCGGGCGGCTTCCTCGAAATATTGCGGATTGGTATCTACCGCCTCCTGCAAAAGCGAGCGCCCCGTGTTCACATCACCCTGCTTGATCGCCGAAAGGGCCGCCGTATAGAGCAGCTGCGCCCGCTCGGTCTGGGTCATGTCGATGACCGGCATATCGTATTTGCGCTGCGCGGCCCGCGCCAGAACGAGGTTATTCTTGGTGGTGAAGCTCGAGGGATTATACGTCAGCGCCTCGGCGAAGAGCTTCTCGGCCGCTTTCCCATCCCCGCGGGTGAGCTTGGAGAAGCCCCAGTTGTTGAGCACCCCTGCGGGGCGGGTCGTCAGGCTCACGGCAGTATCGTAGAAACTGTCGGCCTTTTTCCACTCTTTCTGGCTATCGGCCACCATCGCCTCGAGGCGGTATCGGTCATAGGTCTCGTAGGTGGGCGGGACGGTGGCGAGCGTCGCCTTGGCCGCCGCCCAGTCATTGCTGCGGATCTGCGCATCGGCCAGCCCCACACGGTCGGCATCACCGGCCCCCGGCATGGCCAGAACCTCCTGCCAGACCGTGATTGCGCGCTCGTGGCTCTTGGCGCGCACCAGCGATTTGGCAAGGCCGCGCTTAAGGTCGATCCGGTCGGGGCTTTCGGTGCTGGCGCGCTCGAAATATTTCACGGCCTCTTTCGGGTCGCTGACCGTAAGCATGATGTCCGAGAGATTGGTCTCGTCGATCGCATTGACGGCTTTCATGGCCTTGGCTTCCTGGGCACTGTCGCGCGCACCGCAGGCGGCAAGCGTCAGGGCGCTGCCCAGAAGGGCACAGATCAGGATGGTCTGGCGCATGGTCCGCGTCCTCTTGCTCGGCCTCAATGCTGGGTCAGCAGCAGGTATTCACCGCGCCCGCGTCGCACCAGCTTGAATGTCTGTTCTTTTGCCGGATCATAGACAGGTTTGTCGATCTTTGCGAGCGCGTGCATCAGGTTTTCACGGATTGCGTCAGATTCGCCATTATCGAGCCCGTAGGCGATACGGAAGGTGCGCGCGGCCTCGGCCACCTTGCCTTCCTCCATCAGGACCACGCCCAGATTATTCCATGCGGGCACGAATGTGCCGTCCTCCTCGGTGGCGCGGCGCAGGATCTGTTCGGCCTGACCGAGCCGTCCGAGCTTGAGATTGGCCGAGCCTATCGCCGAGAGCGTATCGACATTGACGCCCTGTTCGGCCATGGCGCGGTAATAGGCCTTGAGCGCCAGATCGTATTCGCCCGCGGCCATCAGCCGGTGGCCCACGATCAGCCCGTCCACGCCCTCGCCGTCGGCATAGCCCGGAGCAAAGGGGGAATCGGTTTTCGCGCCAAAGGGCATACAGCCCCCGAGCGCGGCAGATAGGCAGAGAAGGGCGAGGAAACGTCCTGTGGCGCGCATCGGTCCGGTCTGGTTTTACATGTTACCGAAGCTGACTACCATATCGTAGACCGAAGGCCCAACAAGGATGATGAGAAGTGGCGGCACTGTGAAGGCCATAGTGCCCAAAGTCATCTTGGTCGGGATCTTGTTGGCGGCTTCCTCGGCGCGCATGATGCGTTTGTCGCGCATATCGGCGGCATAGATACGCAGGGCCTCCGCGATCGAGGTGCCGAAGGTCTGCGACTGGATCATCACGGTGGCAAAGCTCTGAATGTCACTGACGCCGGAACGCTCGCCGAAATTGCGCATGACTGTGGCCTTGTCCTTGCCTGCCTTGATTTCGTAGGCGATCAGGGCGAATTCCTCGGAGATGGCGGGGCAGGATTGCGCCAGTTCGCGCGCCACGCGGATAATTCCCTGATTGAGCGACTGACCGGCCTCCACGCAGACCAGAAGCATGTCGAGCGCATCGGGAAAACCGTTCTGCAATTCTTCGGTGCGGGCGGCGACGCGGCTGTTGACCCATTGTTTGGGGCCAAAATAGCCCACAACGCCCGGGCCCATGATGATACCGATCATGACGGCCGGTTCGACCGGATCGGGGCTGGTGAGGGTCATGTAGACGATGATCAGCGCGCCGAGAGCCAGCCCGCCGATGGCCATTGCGGCCTGCGTCGCGTGGAAGGTCCGCACGGCATTGGGGCCGCGATAGCCCGCGCTTTGCAGCCATTTCTTGGCCGCCGACATTTCCTTCTCGTCCTGCGGCTCGAGGAAGCCTGCGAAACGGTCGAGCTTGGTCGTGCCGCTGTCGCGCAGCTTGCCCGGAGCCATTGCGGCCCCTGCCTGTTGCGGGCGGCGGCGCTGGCTGGCGATCTTGTCCAGCGGATCGGCGCGTTTTTTCAGCAAGAAGGGCAGGGTCGCCGCGATCAGCAGCGCCGCCGCGCCCAGAAGGGCGATCATCGGGCCCATCGGGCCGAGGGTCTGGAGCAGATATTGATTGAGCGGGCCCATGTGATCTCTCTAAGCGACAGAAGGAATTAGACTTTGATATTGGTCATGATCTTCATGAACAGGTAGTTCATCCCCAGCAGGACGAAGACCGAGATCGCCAGCGGCAGGAACAGGGGTGAGTCCTTGCATTTGTCGTAATATCCGGGTTGCAGGATCAACACGCCGGCCAGCATCACCAGCGGGAAGCCCGACAGGAACATGCCCGACCATTTTGGCTCGGCGGTGATGGCCTTCACACGGCGGAACAGCCGGAAGCGGGCACGGATCACCTTGGACAGCCCGTCGAGCACTTCGGCGAGGTTGCCGCCCGATTGTTGCTGGATCGACACCGCCACGGCAAGGAAGCGCAGATCCTGCATATCCAGACGCTGGGCCATATCGCGCAGCGCATCCGCAACGGGGCGGCCATAGGCAGCCTCGTCCGCGATCATGCCGAATTCGGTGCCCAGCGGATCGGGGATCTCCTTGGCCACAGCCTGGATGGCGGAGGAGAGCGGATGGCCCACGCGCAGGCTGCGCACCATCAGTTCGATCGCGTCGGAAAGCTGCTCTTCGGCCAGGGCCATACGCTTGTTGGCCTTCTGCGAGACCCAGAAATAGACCGCACCGAACCCCATCAAAACCGATAGCAGGAGACGCGTGGGCAGATCGATGGCAAGACCGACCGACAGACCGACGAAGACAATCACGCTCATCGCGCCCATCACCCCCATGAGGGCTTTGGGGCTGAAGGCGATATTGGCCTTCTGTGCCTTGGTGGCGAGGAGCGAGTAGAAGGGGATGTTCCGTCCCTTCTCGTGCTGGGTCACTTCCTTGCGGAGCTGTTCCAGCACCTCATCGCGCCGCCCGCCCTTCTCGAGCATGTCGATGCGGCGGTTCACGCGGCGCGAGAGCGAGATCGACTTTCCGAAGACCAGAAGATAGAGCCCCTCGACCAGCAGTAGCACGGCGACGAAGATGACCGCATAGATGGCAACGGTAGAAATCGCGCCCATGTTCAGCCCTCCACCGGCTCGTAGATCGAGGCGGGCAGATCATAGCCCCATTGGCGGAAGCGGTCGGCATAATGCGAGCGTACGCCAGTGGCGGTGAAGCGCCCGATGATCTTGCCTTCCGGCGTCAGCCCGAGGCGTTCATAGCGGAACAGTTCCTGCATCGAGATCACATCGCCCTCCATGCCGGTGATCTCGGAAATCGAGGTCATCCGGCGCGAGCCGTCCTGCAGACGCGAGGCCTGCACCACAAGGTTCACAGCCGAGGCGATCTGTGCACGCATCGCCTTGATCGGCATCTCGATGCCGGCCATGGCGATCATGTTCTCCAGACGCGACATCGCATCGCGCGCGGAGTTCGCGTGGATGGTGGTCATCGAGCCGTCATGGCCCGTATTCATCGCCTGCAGCATGTCGATGACCTCCTCGCCGCGGGTCTCGCCCACGATGATCCGGTCGGGGCGCATCCTGAGCGCGTTCTTCAGACAGTCGCGCGGCGTGACCGCACCGCGGCCTTCCACGTTGGGCGGGCGGCTTTCCATCCGGCCCACATGGGTCTGTTGTAGCTGGAGTTCGGCCGTATCCTCGATCGTCAGGATACGTTCCGAGTTGTCGATGAACGAAGACAGCGCGTTGAGGGTCGTGGTTTTCCCCGAGCCCGTGCCCCCCGAGACGATGACATTGAGGCGCGTGGAGACGGCGGCTTGCAGATAGGCGGCCATTTCCTCGGTGAAGGCGCCGAATTGCACCAGGTCGTCGATGCCGAGCTTGTCTTTCTTGAACTTCCGGATCGAGACGAGCGAGCCGTCTACCGCCACCGGCGGCACCATCGCGTTGAAGCGCGAGCCATCGGCCAGACGGGCATCGACATAGGGGTTCGATTCATCGACGCGGCGGCCCACGGCCGAGACGATCTTGTCGATGATACGCATCAGATGGCGCTCGTCCTTGAAGACGGTATCGGTGAGTTGCAGCTTGCCACCGCGTTCCACGAACACCTGTTGTGGGCCGTTGACCAGAATATCCGAGACCGTCTCGTCTTTCAGGAGCGGCTCCAGCGGGCCAAGCCCCATGACCTCGTCATAGAGCTCATTGATCAGGCCGGTGCGCTCGGTAGCCGTCAGCGCGATACCCGCATCCTGCACCACCTCCGAGCCAATGGAGGCGATCTCGCTGCGCAGATCGGATTCACGGGCGGTTTCCAGCGCCGCGAGGTTGAGATCCTCCAGCAGGCGGGTGTGGATTTCGGTTTTCAGCTCGCCCAGTTTCTGACGGCGGCGGCGGTCCTTGTCCTGCGGCTCGGCCTGTGCGGGGGCCGCGGGCGCGATCCGGCGCGTGATAAGGGGGGCTTTTTCCACCTTCGGCTCGGGGGCGACAATGTCGTCGAGGACGGGGGCAGGGGCGGGCGGCGTGGCCGGCTTCTTGTAACGCGAGAACATCTTGGTCCTTTCTGGTCCAGCCGGACTCAGCCCTGTGCCGCTTTGGCCGCATGATCGAGATCGTAGACGGTGCGCGCGAGTTTCTGGAACTCGCGGCGCAGCGGCGATTTGGCGGCCGCTTCGGCCATCGGCTGGCCGTGATCATTGGCCTGCGTCACCGCGCGTCCGCCATCGGGCAGCTGCAGCTCGATGGTGATATCGAGGCTCTCTGCCAGACGTTTCACGCGCGACTTGCCGGTAAGGTCGGTGAATTTCGGTGCACGGTTCAGGACATAGCGGAGCTTCTCGATCGGCAGTTCCTCGGCCTGCAACGCGCGGATCATCCGCAGCAGATTCTGGGCCGAGCGCATATCCAGCTCGAGCATCGCGAAATAGAGATCGGAGGCCGAAAGCACGGTCTCGGTCCATTGCACCACGGTCGAGGGCATGTCGATGACGACGAAATCGAACTGGCTCTGCGCGGTTTTGATCAGCCGCGAGATATCCTCGGTCGTGGGCAGGTCGAGCGGCAGCATATCGGCGGGGGCCGTGAAGACATGCAGCTTGTCCTGATAGACCTGCAGGGCCTGATGCAGCAGGTCGCTATCGAGTTGCGCGCTATGGCTGAGCGTATCGAAGATGATCTCGCGGCGCGGCAGGTCCAGATAGGTCGAGACGGTGCCATATTGCAGATCGAGGTCGATCAGGCAGACGCGGGGCGCTTCGGGGATCGCGCCTTTCTTCTTGCCGGTCGCGCCGGGATTGCAGGCGAGCTCCCATGCCAGGTTGACGGCAAAGGTGGAGGCACCGACGCCGCCCGCCATTCCGTGCACCGCCAGAATGGCGCCATTGCGGTCGGTGCTGCTCTTGCGCGCGGGGGCCGGGGCGGCAGGGGCCACCTCGTCTTCCTCGTTACCCAACCGCTGGATTGCCTCGTGCAGCGCCCCTTCGGGAAGCGGATAGGGCACGAAATCATCCGCGCCGAGCCGGAGCAACTGGTGCAGCGCGATCGGCGACAGCTCCTCCGCGATCAGGATGATCCGCAGCCCTTTGTCCTTGGCGGTCGTGATGATGCGGGTGATCCGGTCCAGATGGACCTCGTCATCGCCATCCAGCGCGATGGCGAGAAATTCGAGGTTTTCGGCATCGGGCTGGTTCAGGAACAAGAGGGTGTCATCGAAGCCGAGGTCCCCCCAGCTCTCGCCCAGTTCGGCCTCCATATCCTCGATCAGAAGGTTGAAATTGGACACATCACGCGACACGGTGCAGGCGACCAGCGGTGCCGGTTCCGGGCTCAGGATAGGTGCTGCACTCATCTGCGTGTCGTCCCTTCTGCTTCGGTCATATTCTTGACCTTAGGTTACCCCGCGCCGACTCGGCGGCCGGGGTCGCGCTTTCGTTCAAGATCATGCCGAATTCTGGCAAGAATGCGGCCATACTGTTTCAATTGTGGGGATATAGGCGACGATCAGGAAAACGGGCGAAGCTTGTTTCCAAGCCCCGCCCGCTGAAAGAGTTTTGTAACTATGCTTGTTAACTGCCGCTGTCGGCTGTTCCCACAGAGGTGGTCTGGCCGCCGGTCAATGTGGTCACGGATCTTGCACTCGTGACATAGTCCCTGAAGACGATTTCTGCGTATTTTCCGTTCAGCACCATAGGGTTGCTCGCGACAAAGCCGGAGACTTCGGTCACGGTGCGGCGGTTTTGCATATTGGGGCCGCTGGTCTGGACCACAGGCTGTGTCTCGCCATAGCTGACCATTGCCTCGAGCCGCGAACGCGAGATGCCCTGCGCGGTCAGGAAGTCCACCGCCGCGCGTGCCCGACGCAGGCCGAGCGCCTTGTTATAGGCATTCGAGCCGACCAGATCCGTATGGCCATAGACGCGGAAGCGGACTTCCGGGAACTGGCGGATGAAGCCCGCTTGACGAGCCAGGATCGCGCGGGCCTCAGGTGTCAGCACTGCCGAGTTGAAGGCGAAGTTGATCGTGGTCGGCACGCTGGCGCTGAATTTCCGGTTCAGGTTGATCGCGAAATCCTGCGGATTGGTCATCACCTGCAGATTATGGGCGGTTGCATTGCCATAGCCGTCGGTCTGTAGATCCGCACCGATTTCCTGTGTGCAGGCGGCCAGTGCCAGAGTCGCACCGCAAATCGCGAGTTTCATTGCAAAATGGTGCATCCGTTATTCCATCATATAGCCGTAAGAGCCTGAATAGTCCTGCTTGGCCACTTCGGCCGCGGCCCCCGACACGGGGCGGCCCGTGGTGCGACCGAAGAGGAACATATCCTTTTCCGACGGCAGTTTGACGCGGTCGGTCGGCAGTGCATAGGCCGTGCCTTTGGTGGGCGTGACCAGATGCGGCGTCACGATGATGACAAGCTCGGACTGTTTGCGCTCGTATTCGCTGGAGCGGAACAGCGCGCCCAGAACCGGCACGTCGCCCAGCCACGGCACCTGACTGTTCAGCCCGTTGAAGTCATCCTGCAGGATACCCGCGATCGAGAAGCTCTCGCCATCGCGCATCTCGACTGTCGTCGAAGTCTCGCGACGCTTGAACGCATTGACCGAGAAACCGCCCGATTCCATCGTGACACTGGTATCGATGGAGGAGACCGCGGCTTTCATTTCCAGATTGATAACGCCATTGTCGATAACGCGCGGGATGAAACTCAGCTCGACGCCGAAGGGCTTGTATTCGATGGCAATGCTATCATCATCAACCACTGGAATAGGGTATTCGCCGCCGGCAAGGAAATGGGCCTCTTGTCCCGAAAGGGCAGTGAGGTTGGGCTCGGCCAAGGTGCGCACGACGCCCTTGCTTTCAAGCGCTTCAAGCAGAACGCTCATCTCGAAATTGCCGCGGCTCAGGCTCAGACCGAACTGGCCGCCTTCGCCGCTGCTGGTCGAGTTGCTGAGCCCCGTCGTGGTACTGCCGCTATTGCTGGTGAGCCCCAAGCCGATGGAGGCGTTGAGGTTCTTGGCAACAGACCGCTGCATCTCGGCAAAGCGGACCTGCAGCATGACCTGCTGGGTGCCGCCGACGGACATCAGGTTCGAGACGCGGTCCGGTGCGTAGCGATTGGCCAGATCGAGGGCGCGGTCGAGTTTGCCGGTCGAGGAGACGGTCCCCGACAGCACGATGCCGTCATTGGCGGTGCGCACCTCGATATTCTCGCCGGGCAGGATCTGTTTCAGACGTTCCTTGAACTCGGCGATATCGGGGGTGACCTGCACCTCGACATTCGAGATCAGTTTGCCATCCGCGCCAAGGATCGTCATCGTGGTGCGGCCGGGCAGCTTGCCGAGCACATAGATGGTCCGGTCGGACAGGGTGGTGATATCGGCAATGCCCGGATTGGCGATCGACAATTCGGTAAAGGGCTGGTCGCTTTCTACAACCACCGCACGGTTCATCGGAACGGCAAGCGGCGCCGAGGATGCCCCCGACATCACGCGCAGGGTTTCGGCTTGGGCGGCAGAATATGCACCAAAGCTACAGGACAGCGCCAGAAGGCCTGCCGAGAATAAAGTCTTTAGGTTCATTGTGATCCTGCCTCTCCGACCACAGGGAATGTCTCACGGCTCTGGCGTCCGTTTGGCGATCATTAACTGCTTTTGAGGCGAGCATGACCCAAAGACAGGCATTTGGCAATAATTCGCTCGGGCTAAACGTGACGGCCTGTGCCGCAGGGGACACAGGCGGATGTTTCTCTATACTCAGTTCGTGCAAGGAATAGGCGTTTCGATGACTTCGGTGCCTTTGCGCGTCTTGATGGTGCAGACCTTGGGGGCAGGCGCGGCAGCGATTTCGGGCGTGCCCAGCAGCTGATCGCGATCCAGCTCGATCGTGCCCAGATCGCTCGTATCGAGGACATTGCCGACGAGCGAGAGCATGATCTTGCCCGTGCTTTGCGCCAAGGTCAGTGCGGCGACCTGTTCGGGGCTGATCTCGGCGGTCACGTTACGCGCGACAACCGTTTCCTCCGAGCGGTCCGCATCGGCATTCTGATCGATGGCGATCAGTTTCACATTGCTCTCGATCAGCTTTGCGACATCGCGGCCATTGACCTGACCATACCAGTAGACATCCACATGATCGCCCGGACGCAGGAAGCCCGAAACGCCGGAGCTGGCATTTACACCGATGGTGAAGGCTCGCATGCCGGGTTCGAGACGGGCGGTAATACCCGCATCCACGCCCGGTTCGGTGATCTTGGTGGCGATCAGCGGTTCGTTTGCCTCATAGGAGCGCAGCGCCGCGCGCGGGCGTGTCTCGCCCTCGATGAACGCGGCCTTCTTGGCGGCATCCTGTGCGCTCCCGTCGCCCTGCGGGCCGGAAATGGCGGTAAAGGCGCCTTCGGGGAGTTTACCCTTCTGCACCTTGATGACCTCGAGATCGGATTGGGTAAACCGCTCGCCATATTTGAGCGGATG
This sequence comes from Thioclava kandeliae, assembly GCF_040297545.1. Taxonomy (NCBI): domain Bacteria; kingdom Pseudomonadati; phylum Pseudomonadota; class Alphaproteobacteria; order Rhodobacterales; family Paracoccaceae; genus Thioclava; species Thioclava kandeliae. Next base: position 88,680 of record NZ_JAYWLC010000005.1, on the reverse strand, counting down.
CTTGACGACGACCATATCGGCCATCTGGGTCATGGATTGCCGCTCTTTCAGCAGGTAGTCACGCTGGGCCTGAAATTCGGCAATCTTGCCTTGGGTCATATACACAGCCATGCCGGCCAGTGCGACGCCCAGAATGAAGACGAGTCCAAAGATGAGGCGCATTGTGGTTCCCTTTCTGAGAGGACTTTGCGGCGTAAAACTCTATTTTAGGGTTAAAAATCGTCCTGAATCTCGACGGATTCGAGGTAGTCGGCGATTTTGGTCGAAGCGGTATAGGTGCTTTGGCCCACGACCTTCGCCACAGCGAGTGCAACGACTGCAACCACGGCCGTCAAGACGACCCATTCAGCCGTCAATGCACCGGTTTCGCGTTGTGTAAGCTCTTTAAATCGGCGGAAGATTCTCATCTTTACTCTGCTTTTCTGCTGGCTCTCACGGTTGCGGACCGCTTCACAAGAAAGAGCCGCCCGTTGGGGCGGCCCTGTATCGCATCGGGGGAGCTGGCTTATCAGCCCTTGATGTCAGCTTCGGTCAGAGCGGACGCATCGATGTCGATCGCGTTGGCCGAGGTGTAGATTTTTTTGCCAACCAGGGTCACGATCGCAACGCCGATACCCACGATCGCAGCGGTCAGCACAACCCAGTCAACGGTCACAGCGCCGTCTTCTTCGTTGCGGATTTTTTTGGTCATACGAAACAGTTTCATGGCAGCTCTCCAAGTTTGATTTGGTGTCTCTTTCCGCAGTGCTGGGTCATTCACCCTAACCCCTCTACGCTGCGGCATGAGGTGAATTTGTCGTTGGTTCGTGGCGAGATTGGGGCGGGTTGCGGGCGTTTCATGGACCAAGGGCAGAATCTTTATCTTTTGTTGAGAATTTCGTCTGTCGGGTCTCGTAGCGGGAGAATTGACTGGCCCAAGTCCTGCCTCGGCGGCGAATTTGCGGAAGGAAACAGGTCCGATTCTCCCGATTCTGGCGGGAAATCCGCGGGAAACGGGCAACGCTTTACGGGGAATCGTATCCGTTAAGCCTTGATGTGCCGAGAAATACTGGCCCCGTGGAACGGATTCGGGGTTAATAGGCGGGGAGGGGATGCCCCATACATGTAGGATGATCCAATGGATGTAAGACAGGCGGCGTTTCGGGGCATCGGTGCCGCTTTGATCGTAGGGGCCGCGCAACTGGCTTCTGCGCAATCGGTGATCACCACGCCCACGGTGCGCACGATGTCGATGCAGAGCCAGACGCCTACGGTCAATCGCTATTCGCCCAAGACGGTGCGCCCGCCCGCGCCGGGCACGAAGCGGCTGATCACCATCCAGATCAATCCCGAGGAGCAGAAGGCGGCGCTGGCGGCACGGTCTGCCACGCCCTTTACGCCTGTGATGCCCCAGACGGCTGCGGCGCCGCCTGCCAATTCGGCCTATAAGTGGTATTGGAACCTGATCTCGCCCACATTGGGCGACAGGGCGGGGCGGTTCGAGCAGGCGATTGCGGCACTCAGCCAGGGGCCCAAAGGGCAGAGCGTGCGTGCCCCCCGTCTGGCCGACCTGAAGCGGATCGCGGATGTGCATGGCTCGCAGATCCTTGCCGCAACAATCGGCACGCAGGTCTCGCCCGCGCTGGTGCTGGCGATGATCTCGACGGAATCGGCGGGGCGCCATGATGCGATCTCGCATGCGGGGGCGGTGGGACTGATGCAGTTGATCCCCGCGACGGCGGAGCGGTTCGACGTGGCCGATAGCAAGGATCCATCGCAGAATATCAAGGGCGGGGTGGCCTATCTGGACTGGCTGATGACCGAATTCGACCGCGATCCGCTGATGGTGATTGCGGCCTATAACGCGGGCGAGAATGCGGTAAAGCGCAATAACGGTGTGCCTCCCTTCAGCGAGACGCGGGATTATGTGCCCAAGGTGCTGGCGGCCTGGTCGGTGGCGCGCGGGTTGTGCCTGACGCCGCCCGAGCTGGTCACTGATGGCTGTGTCTTCGCCGATCGCGGCTGAGTTTCGCCTCGCGACAAACAGACCCAAAGGCAAAAAGAGACCCCGGGACAAAGAGAAAAGGCACCCGCCTGCCAGCGGATGCCTTTTTATCTTCTGACGGATCGGGCGGCAGGGCCGCCGGTGATCGTCTGGATGAGGGCCTGTATGATGAACCCATAGCCAATGGCGTCCCCCGGGTGTGATTGGGTGATGCGGAGGGCGATATGTGGAATGGGTCCTGCTTGCCTCGGTCGTTCTGCTCTTTTTATATGGCGTTCTTGGCTTCACCCGCTGCCACAGGATCAAGCGCTGCGCCGATAAAGGCAAGTTGAAGGCCAATTGGGGCAAGAATAAGGCGCTGTTTCCAGATTTGGACGAAATCGGGGGAAATCATGCGAATTGTTCAGGATAAATCCGAGGATCGATGAAAAAAGGGCGGAAAATCCGCCCTTTAGAAGATTCTCAGCCCGATGGCTCAATCGACCAATGTGGCCTCGGTTGCGGCGCGCAACTCGTCCTCGCTGATGCCTTCGGCCAGTTCCACGATCTTCAGCCCGCCTTCGACCACATCCAGAACGCCCAGATTCGTGATGATCCGGTCCACGACGCCGGTGCCGGTCAGCGGCAGGGTGCAGGCCTTGAGCACCTTCGATTCGCCGGCCTTGTTCTGGTGATCCATCACCACGACGACCTTTTTCACGCCCGCGACCAGATCCATCGCGCCGCCCATGCCCTTCACCAGCTTGCCGGGGATCATCCAGTTGGCCAGATCGCCGTTTTCGGCCACTTCCATCGCGCCGAGGATCGCCGCCGCGATCTTGCCACCGCGGATCATGCCGAAACTGGTGGCACTGTCGAAATAGACGGTGTTGGGCAGTTCGGTGATGGTCTGCTTGCCGGCATTGATCAGATCGGGGTCTTCCTCGCCCTCATAGGGGAAGGGGCCCATGCCCAGCATGCCGTTTTCCGATTGCAGCGTTACATTTACGCCTTCGGGGATGAAGTTCGGCACGAGCGTCGGGATGCCGATCCCGAGATTCACATAGGTGCCGTCTTCCAGCTCCTTTGCCGCGCGGGCGGCCATCTGGTTGCGGTCCCAGCCCTTTTGAACGTCAGACATGGATCAGGCCTCCTTCGGGCGGGTGGTGACTTTTTCGATACGCTTCTCATGCTGACCCTGGATCAGGCGGTGCACATAGATACCGGGCAGGTGGATGGCATCGGGGTCGAGACTGCCCACGGGGACGATCTCCTCGACTTCCATCACGCAGACCTTGCCGCACATTGCTGCCGGCGGGTTGAAGTTGCGCGCGGTCTTGCGGAAGATCGCATTGCCGGTCGCGTCGGCCTTCCATGCCTTGACGATGGCCAGATCGGCAAAGATGCCCTCTTCGAGGATATAATCCTCGCCCTTGAACTGTTTCACTTCCTTGCCTTCGGCCACCTGCGTGCCCACGCCGGTTTTGGTATAGAAGCCCGGAATGCCCGCACCGCCTGCGCGCATCCGCTCGGCCAGCGTGCCCTGCGGGTTGAATTCCAGCTCCAGTTCGCCCGAGAGATATTGCCGCATGAATTCGGCATTCTCGCCGACATAGGAGGACATCATCTTCTTGATCTGGCGCGTTTCCAGAAGCTTGCCCAAGCCGAACCCGTCCACGCCCGCATTGTTGGAGGCGACCGTCAGATCCTTCGTGCCGCTGGCAACGATGGCATCGATCAGAAGTTCGGGAATGCCGCAAAGGCCAAATCCGCCCGCCGCAATCAGCATGCCGTCCGACAGAAGCCCATCGAGAGCCTCTGCTGCGGAGCCGTAAATTTTCTGCATAAATACTCCTCCAATTGTTTATGCCAATAAGGCGCTATCGCTCTGGGCAAGTCAATGCTGCGCTGCGGCAGGTGGCGGGCCGGCACGGAAAACGGGCGGCCCGCTTCGGATCATCCGCCCAAGAAAAAAGGCAGGCTGCCTGCGCACCTGCCTTTCCGTCTTACTCTTCTGCGCCCGGCCCATCCTCGGTATCGGGTGTCTTGGCCGTGGCTTTCTTCGGGGCGGCCTTCTTGGCGGTCGTCTTTTTCGCCGGAGCCTTTTTGGCTGCAGGCTTTTTGGCCGCGGTTTTCTTGGCAGCCGGTTTTTTGGCCGGTGCTTTTTTCTTGGGGGATTTGGCCGCCTTTTCGGCCAGCCACTCCACCGCCTGTTCCATCGTTACCTGCTCGGGTTCGACCTCTTTGGGAATGGTCGCATTGACCTTTTCCCATTTCACATAAGGCCCGTAGCGCCCCGGCATCACGGAGACCGCGCCGCCATCGGGGTGGTCCCCCAGCTCCTTCAGCGGCTTTGCTGCCGCGCCACGGCCACCACGGGCCGCCTTCTGCGCCAGAAGCTCGACGGCGTGGTTCATACCAACGGTGAACACATCCTCCACCGAGGGCAGGTTCGCATAGGTCTTGAGGTGCTTCACATAGGGCCCGAAACGCCCGATGGCCGATTCGATCATCTCGCCATCTTCCGGATGCGGCCCGATCTCGCGCGGCAGGTTCAGAAGCAGCATCGCCTTGTCGAGATCGAGATCTTCCAGCGACCAGGTCTTGGGGATCGAGGCGCGCGGCGGTTTTGGAACATCCTCGGTGACTTCGCCCTTCTGCACATAGGGGCCAAAGCGGCCCACCCGCAGAGTGACCTGCATCCCTTCATCATAGCCCAGCAGTTTGCCATCCAGCGCCTGCGCCGCATCATCGCCATCGGGGGCCGAAAGCGGGCGGGTATAGCGGCATTCGGGGTAATTGCCGCAACCGATAAAGGCACCACCCGAGCGGGCGGTCTTCAGATGCAGCTGGCCATTGCCACAGACGGGGCAGATCCGCGGATTCGAGCCGTCCTCACGGGGCGGATAGATATGGGGGGCCAGCACCTCGTCGATCTTGTCGAGCACCTCGGTGATGCGCAACTCCGAGGTCTCGGCCAGTGCCGCCGAGAAATCCCGCCAGAACCGCGAGAGCACTTCCTTGTAGTCGCGGCTGCCCGCCGAGACGTCATCGAGCTGGTCCTCCAGCCCTGCGGTGAAGTCGTATTCTACATAGCGCCGGAAGTAGTTCTCGAGGAAGACCGTCACCAGACGGCCCTTGTCCTCGGGGAACAGCCGGTTCTTGTCCTTGCGGACATAGCCACGGTCCTGAATGGTCGTGACGATCGAGGCATAGGTTGAAGGCCGCCCGATGCCCAGCTCCTCCATCCGCTTGACCAGCGTCGCTTCGGTGTAACGGGCAGGCGGCTGGGTATGGTGCTGTGCGCCGAGGATCGCGGCATTCTCGCTCATCACAGCGGCGGGGCAGCGGCGGATACCGGCCTTCTCGTCCTCGATTAGCGCGTCTTCGCCCTGCGCCTTGCCGAAAGCATCCTCATAGGCAGGGGCGAGTTTCAGCGCCTCGCCCTGCATTACCTGCGGCAGGCGGTTGCTGTCCTCGTCATCATCATCGTCACGGCCCTGGTCGTAGACTTTCAAGAAGCCGTCGAAGGTCACCACGGAGCCTGTCGCGCGCAGTTCGACCTGTTCGTCCTTGGAGCCAATCAGCACGGTCGTGCGCTCGAAACGCGCGGCTTCCATCTGGCTGGCAATCGTGCGCTTCCAGATCAGATCATAGATCTTGCGCTGGTCATCGGCTGAAACCTTCAGCTTGTCGGGCGAGACAAACATATCCGTCGGGCGGATACATTCGTGGGCCTCCTGCGCGTTCTTGGCCTTGTTTTTGTACATACGCGGCGATTTGGGGACGTATTTCTCGCCGAATTTGGCTTTGATCGCGTCGCGCGCCTGCATCACGGCCTCGGGCGCCATGTCGATGCCATCGGTCCGCATATAGGTGATATAGCCCGCCTCGTAGAGACGCTGTGCCGCCGACATGGTGGCCTTGGCGCCCATGCCGAATTTGCGCGAAGCTTCCTGTTGCAGGGTCGAGGTCATGAAGGGCGCATAGGGGTTGCGGGTCGCGGGCTTGGCCTCGACCGAATTGACCATCAGCGCGCGCGAGGACACCGCCTGCACGGCCATTTCGGCATCGGTCTGGTTGGCCAAGTCGTATTTATCGAGCTTCTTGCCGCCCATCATCGTCAGGCGGGCCTCGAAGGTCTGGCCGCGCGGGGTCTCCATCTGGGCCACCACCGACCAGTATTCCCGCGGATTGAACGCCTCGATCTCCATCTCGCGCTCGACGATGAGCCGCAGGCAGACCGATTGCACACGCCCCGCCGATTTCGCACCGGGCAGCTTGCGCCACAGCACCGGCGAAAGGTTGAAGCCCACAAGATAATCGAGTGCGCGGCGTGCCAGATAGGCCTCGACCAGCGCGGTATCGACCTGACGGGGGGATTTCATCGCCTCGAGGATCGCGGTTTTGGTGATCGCGTTGAAGGTCACTCGGCTGACATTCTTGCCCTTGAGCTTCTTCTCAAGCGCCTGCTCGAGGTGCCATGAAATCGCTTCCCCCTCGCGATCGGGGTCGGTCGCGAGGATCAGGGTGTCATCGTCTTTGAGCGCATCGGTGATCGCCTTGATGTGCTTTTTCGAATCGGAGGCGACCTCCCATTTCATATCGAAATCATGTTCGGGGTCGACGGAACCATCTTTCGGCGGCAGGTCGCGAACGTGCCCGAAGGATGCGAGGACGGTATAATCGGAACCAAGATATTTGTTAATTGTCTTGGCCTTGGCTGGTGATTCGACGACGACAACCGCCATATGGACCTCGCTTTGGGCATGTTCTTGAGTTGGGCGGAAGATTGGGATTTCTTCGGGCAATGTCAATGTAGGGCCTGATTTTCCTGTGTCGCAGGGCTGGCTCAGGCCAGACTGATCCGGCTTCCGGCGTGGCGCAGGACCAGCCCGTCCAGCTCGAGTTCGGTCAGGATCTGCGCGAAACTTGCCGCATCGATCCGCAAATCACGGATCACATGCTCCTCCAGAACCGGACTGGGGCCCAACAGCTCCAGCAGCGCCTGCACCGGATCTTCGGGCGCCGCGGGCGGAGCCTCGGGGGCAGGGACGGGCGTGGTCTGCACAGGTCCCAGTGCCTCGGCAATATCGGCGAAATCGCGGATCAATGTGGCGCCATCGCGGATCAGCAGGTTGCAGCCTCCCACACGCCCGTCCATCGGATGGCCGGGCACGGCCATGACCTCTCGCCCCTGATCGAGCGCATTGCGGGCGGTCAGCAGGCTTCCCGATTTCGTGGCAGCCTCTATGACAATCGTCGCCCGCGCGAGACCGGAAATGATGCGGTTGCGTTGCGGGAAATGGCGGGCCTGCGGCGGCATCCCGACAGGGTTTTCCGAAAGTCGCAGCCCCTGCGCGGCAAGATCCGCATGCAGCGCTTTGTTCTCTTTGGGATAGACGACATCGATCCCGCCGCCCTGCACACCGATCGTGCCGGTGGTGAGCGCCGCCCTATGCGCCTCGGCATCGATCCCGCGGGCCAGTCCCGAGACCACCACATAGCCTGCCTCGCCCGCCTCGCGGGCCAGACCTTCCGCCATCCGCCGCCCGAGCGACGAGGCGCTGCGGGCGCCGACAAAGGCTAGTGCAGGGCGTTTGAGTAACCCGAGATCGCCCATTGCCCACAGGACAGGAGGCGCATCCGGCAGATCGCAGAGCGCCTGCGGGTAATCGGGCGCGCCGAAACAAAGGAGGCGCGCGTCCGCCTTCCGGCCCGCGTTCAGTTCCGCCAGAGCGGCGGCCTCGCTACAAGGAGAATAATCGGTCACACCGGCAGAACGGGCAATCTCGGGCAGGGCCTCAAAGGCCGCCGCGACCGATCCGTGTTCGGCAATGACCCGGTGAAAGGTCGTGGCCCCGATACGACGCGAGCGAAAGAGGCGGAGCACCAGCAGTTCATTTTCTTCCGTGGTGGGTGGGGTGAAGGGGGTGGGGTAAGAAAACAAGCCTGTTTTCATCCAGTCCTCCGCCTCTATCGCAAGACCAGATTGCTGCGTTAAGATTAACGAAAGGTTACCGAATCCGGCATCGCTGGAATTTTGCTAAAAATTTATTTGATCTTTCGATAGAAAAGCCGCCCAGAGAGGCGGCTATCCTGTTGTCATACCAAGGAAATGAGTGCCCCAAGGTCAGGATGCAGCCGAGCCGCCAACCGTCAGCCCGCCGATCATCAGACTGGGTTGGCCGACGCCTACGGGCACCCATTGACCTTGCTTGCCGCAATTCCCGACACCCGGATCGAGCGCCATATCATTGCCGATGGCGCGAATCTTCTGCATCGCGGTCGGGCCGTCACCGACCAGCGTGGCCCCTTTTACCGGCGCGCCCACAACACCGTTCTTCACACGGTAGGCTTCGGTGCAGTTGAACACGAACTTGCCATTGGTGATGTCCACCTGACCGCCGCCAAAGCCCACGGCATAGATTCCGTCTTTCAGATCGGCCAGAATGGAGGCCGGATCGGTATCGCCGCCCATCATATAGGTATTGGTCATGCGCGGCATGGGGCAATGGGCAAAGCTCTCGCGGCGGCCATTGCCGGTGGGCATGACCCCCATCAGGCGCGCATTCTGGCGGTCCTGCATATAGCCCACCAGAATACCGTCCTCGATCAGCACATTCCTGCCCGAAGGCGTGCCCTCGTCGTCGATGGTGATCGAGCCGCGACGGTCGGGGATGGTGCCATCATCCAGAACGGTCACGCCCTTGGCGGCCACCTGTTGCCCCATCAGACCGGCAAAGGCCGAGGATTTCTTGCGGTTGAAATCGCCCTCCAGCCCGTGGCCCACGGCCTCGTGCAAGAGGACACCCGGCCAACCCGGACCCAGCACAACATCCATCTGCCCCGCAGGCGCAGCCTCGGCGCGCAGATTGACCAGCGCGATGCGCAGCGCCTCGCGCACGGCGGGCTGCCATGTGTCGGGTGTGATCAGCCCTGCCAGACCGTAGCGGCCACCGCCGCCATGATTACCCGACTCGCGGCGACCGTTTTCTTCCACGATCACCGAGACATTGATCCGCGCCATCGGACGGATATCCGACACCAGCCCGCCTTCGGGGCGCAGGATGAAGACCTCCTGCAGGGAGGCCGCCATCGAGGCCGAGACCTGCACCACGCGCGGATCGAGATCACGGGCGAAGGCATCGATCTCCTTGAGGATGTCGATCTTGGCGGCAAAGGTCGCGTCCGTCATCGGATCGCTATCGGTGTAAAGCCGCAGATTGGTGCCCTGCGGCGGGGGCGCCATCGTGCCGCCACCGGAGCCAACGGCCAGACGTGCGGTCTCGGCGGCGCGTTTGAGCGCGCTTTCGGTCAGCTCGGTCGAATGGGCATAGCCCGAGACCTCGCCGCGCACAGCGCGCAGGCCGAAGCCCTCCGAGGCGTCGTAACTTGCATTTTTCACACGGCCATCGTCGAAGACGAGCGCCTCGGAACGACGGCGTTCCAGAAACAGCTCGCCATCATCGGCGCCCGCCGTCGCCTCTCGCAAGACGGCAAGCGCGCGCTCTTCATCCAGCTGGGTTTCGAACGGGGCAAAGCGGGTCTCGCTCATGCGGTATCCTTTCCTATTCGCGCGGCACGGGCGCGCGCGGGTCTGCCTATGGATATGTCGCGTCCGGCCCACCGTTACAAGTTTTGAAGACAGGATGCTGGGCCGCACGCGCTCATCAGCAGCAAATTTGAACGCTCACACTATGTAAAGATGTGGCGTAATATCAATAATAGGTGTATCCGGCCCCTGCGCGATTTCGCTTTCAGAGGCGGATTGGGCTTGGCTTTTGCCGCATCGGGGCACCTCGTAGCTCTCGGCTCTTGTCGGAAACGTGACAGGTCGGGATGCCGTGGGCAGGAGCTGGACAGGTTTTGTGCCGCGCAGCCGCGCGACAGATGGCAAAGACGAACCGGAAGGCACGGATGAGCGATATCGGCTATGTAAAACCGCAAGGACAGGACGCGCAGTTCAACGATTTCGTGGCTCTCTTGAAGCCGCGCGTGATGTCGCTGGTAGTGTTCACCGCCTTTGTGGGACTTGTGGTAGCTCCTGTGCCTGTGCATCCGCTGGTTGGCTTTATCTCCATTCTTTTCATTGCCTTGGGTGGTGGTGCCTCGGGCGCGCTGAATATGTGGTATGATGCCGATATCGACCGCATCATGAAGCGCACGCAAAGCCGCCCGATCCCTGCTGGCCGCGTCAGCGAGACCGAGGCTCTGGGCTTTGGCCTAGCGCTTTCGGTGATCTCCTGCGTGATGCTGGCGCTTGCGTCGAATATCTTCGCGGGGCTGTTTCTTGCCTTCACCATCTTTTTCTACGTCATCGTCTATACGATGTGGCTCAAACGCTCGACGCCGCAGAATATCGTGATCGGTGGCGCGGCGGGGGCCTTCCCCCCGATGATCGGCTGGGCTGTCGCGACGGGCAGCGTATCGGTCGAATCAGTGGCGATGTTCCTCCTGATCTTCCTGTGGACGCCCCCGCATTTCTGGGCGCTCGCGCTCTTCATGAAGAGCGATTATTCGGCGGCCAAAGTGCCGATGCTGACGGTGACCCATGGCCGCAAGACCACGCGTCGCCATATCCTTGCCTATGCGCTGATCCTCGCGCCGGTGGCCATCGGGCTGGGCGTGACTTCGATCGGCGGGCCGGTCTATCTGGCCACGGCGCTGGTGCTGAACGCGATCTTCATCCATGGCGGCTGGGTCATCTGGCGCCGCGCCGAAGAGACCGCAGAGGCCGAGGGCTACCGTTTCGAGAAGCGCTATTTCTACTTCTCGCTCCTCTATCTGGCGCTGCATTTCGGGGCACTGCTGGTCGAGAAGGCGCTGCATCTGTGGCCCGCCTATGCGCAATTCGTGCAAGGGTTCACCTGGTCATGAGTGGTCGGCTGTATCCCATGCATCTGGCCCGCGCCTCGCGCAACAAGGGGCTGGGCCTGACGCTTGCCGTGTTCTGTCTCTTGGTCTTCGGGCTGACCATCGTGAAGCTTTCGGCCCAGACAGGAGCCGCCACCGGAGCCGCCACCGAGGCCGCGGCCCCCACAACCATCACCCAGACGCGCTGATCCGCGGGCTTTTCTGCCGCAGATTGCGTTGATTTTTCCATGATATATGCAGTCAGGGATGACAGCGCCCGTGCATTGGCGTATCAGACCCCGACGAACCGAAGGACTGACCATGCGTTATATTTCGACCCGGGGACAGGCCCCGGCTCTGAGCTTTGGCGAAGCAATGTTGACGGGTCTGGCCCGTGACGGCGGGCTCTATGTGCCCGAGACGGTGCCGCAATTCACCGCGGACGAGATTGCCGCGATGGCCGGTCTGTCCTATGAGGAGGTCGCCTTCCGCGTGATGAAGCCCTTCACCGCCGAGACCTTCTCGGATGAAGAGCTGAAAGGCGCGATCACCCGTGCCTATGCCGGGTTCGGTCATGTCGCGCGCGCGCCGCTCAAGCAGCTGGCGCCGAACCATTTCCTGCTGGAGCTGTTCCACGGCCCGACGCTCGCGTTCAAGGATTTCGCGATGCAGGTCATCGGCCAGCTGTTCCAGATCGAGCTGGCGAAACAGAACCGCAAGGTCACGATCGTCGGTGCCACCTCCGGTGATACCGGCTCGGCGGCCATCGAGGCCTTCCGTGGGCTCGATAATGTCGATGTCTTCATCCTCTTCCCGCATGGCCGCGTGTCGGAAGTGCAGCGCCGCCAGATGACCACGCCGATCGAAGGCAATGTCCATGCGCTGGCGCTCGAGGGCGATTTCGACGATTGCCAGGCCAAGCTGAAGGATATGTTCAACGATTTCACCTTCCGTGATGAAGTCGGTCTGGCCGGTGTGAATTCGATCAACTTCGCCCGCGTTCTGGCGCAGATCGTCTATTACTTCACCTCGGCCGTGGCTGTGGGCGCGCCGCATCGCAAAGTGTCCTTCACTGTGCCGACCGGTAATTTCGGGGATATTTTCGCGGGCTTCCTTGCCAAGGAAATGGGCCTGCCGATCGAGCGTCTGGTGATCGCCACCAACCAGAACGACATTCTCGACCGCTGCATCAGGGCGGGTGATTACACCAAACGCGGTGTGAAACCCTCGATGAGCCCCTCGATGGATATCGAGGTGTCCTCCAACTTCGAGCGCGCGCTGTTCTGGGCCTATGGCCGCGATGGCGCCGCAGTTTCCGCACTGATGGACGAGCTGAAAAATCAGGGCTCCTTCACCGTGTCGAAAAACGCGATGGGGGCATTGCTCGAGCATTACGACAGCGGTGCCGTCGGCGAGGGCCGCACCCTCGAGATCATCGCCAAGACGCTCAAGACGACCGGCGAGCTGCTCTGCCCGCATTCCGCCGTGGGCGTGGGTGTGGCGATGGATGCGATCGAGCGCGATCCGGCAACGCCGATGATCACGCTGGCCACCGCGCATCCGGCGAAATTCCCCGCCGCCGTCAACGAGGCGTCGGGCGTGCATCCCGATCTGCCGCCGCGTATGGCGGACCTCTTCGACCGCGAAGAGCGTGTGACCCGTGTGCCCAATGACCTGGACGCGCTGGAAACCCTGATCCGTAAAGAGCGCCGCGCATGATCCAGTTCTCGACCCTTCCCAACGGCCTGCGCGTCGTGACCGAGCGGATGCCCTCGATGGCCTCTGCCGCCATCGGCATCTGGGTCAATGCGGGCGGGCGTCACGAGCGCCCCGAACAGAACGGTATCGCACATTTCCTCGAACATATGGCGTTCAAGGGCACCAAGACGCGCTCTGCCTTGCAGATTGCTGAAGCGATCGAGGATGTGGGCGGCTATATCAATGCCTATACCTCGCGCGAGGTAACCGCCTATTACGCGCGTGTCTTAGGCAATGACGTGCCGCTGGCGCTCGATGTCATTGGCGATATCCTGATGAACCCGGTCTTTGACCAGCGCGAGATCGAGGTCGAGCGCGGTGTGATCCTGCAGGAGATCGGGCAGGCGCTCGATACGCCCGACGATATCATCTTCGACTGGCTGCAGGAGGCGGCCTATCCCGATCAGGCGATCGGTCGCACGATCCTCGGTCCGGCGGAAAAGGTCGCAGGCTTTGGCCAGAGCGATCTGGCAGGCTTTGTTTCCGAGCATTACGGCCCCGGTCAGATGATCCTGTCGGCGGCGGGGGATGTGGATCATGACGCCATCGTCAAACAGGCCGAGATGATCTTCGGCCATATGATCCCGCGCAAGGATGCGCTGATCCAGCCTGCGAGCTGGAAGGGTGCCGAATACCGCAAGTCGAAAGACCTCGAGCAGGCGCATTTCGCACTGGCATTCGAGGGTCCGAGCTACCGCTCGACCGATCTTTATGCGGCGCAGGTCTATGCTACGGCGCTGGGGGGCGGGATGTCTTCGCGGCTGTTCCAGAAGATCCGCGAGGAGAAGGGCCTGTGCTACACGATCTTCTCCCAGGCCGGTGCCTATGAGGACACGGGCATGATGACGATCTATGCGGGCACCTCCGCCGAGGAGCTCGAGCAGCTGTCCACCCTGACGGTGGACGAGCTGAAGCGCGCCGCCGAGGATATGTCCGAGGTCGAGGTCGCCCGTGCGCGGGCCCAGATCAAGGCGGGTATGCTGATGGGGCTCGAGAGCCCGTCAAGCCGCGCCGAGCGGATGGCCCGTAATCTGTCGGTCTGGGGCCGTGTGCCCGATCTCGAGGAGACGGCGGACCGTATCGATGGTGTTACCGTCGAGGCCGTGCGCGCCTATGCGGCCAAGCTGATCGCCGAGCCCAATTCGGCGCTCGCCCTTTATGGTCCGGTTGATCGTGCTCCCGATCTGGAGGAATTGCGACGGAGGCTTGCTGCCTGATGCTGACGCGTCGCCGTAAACCGAAGGTGGAAACCGATCGGCTGACGCTTCGCCTGCCGCAACATTCCGACTATCGCGACTGGGCGAGCCTGCGCGAGGAGAGCCGCGACTTCCTGACCCAATGGGAGCCGCTCTGGTCCAACGACCATCTCTCGCGTAAGGCCTTTGCCAATCGGGTCTACTGGTCCGCACGGGCCGAGGCCGCAGGCACTGCCTTGCCCTTCTTCCTCATACGGCGCGGCGACGAGCGCGTGGTGGGGGCTATCACCCTCGACAATATCCGCCGTGGCCCCGCGCAATCGGGAACCATCGGCTATTGGGTGGGCGAGCGCTATGCCCGTCAGGGCTTCATGCGCGAAGCCATTGAAGGGGTTGTGGATTACGCCTTCGCCATCCTCGATCTCAGTCGTATCGAGGCAGCCTGCCTGCCTGAAAACGCGGCATCGCGCGGCGTGTTGGAAAAATCCGGCTTCAAATATGAAGGTGTGGCGCAGGCCTATTTGCAAATCAACGGCCGCTGGCGCAACCATGTGCTCTATTCCAACCTGCGTCCCGACCGCCGTGGCCGGACGGATGTGGGTTAAGTCCAGATTATAAAGGAAATTCCATGCGCGCTGCCGACGATATCTTCCGCGAAGAGCTTTCCGAGCTCCTACCGGATCTGGCGCTCTCGGAGGCGGAGCCGCGCTATCTGGAAGAGCCGCGCGGACGCTGGTTCGGGCAGGGGGGGCTTCTGGCAAAGCCCGCAAGCACCGAAGAGGTGTCGCAGATCCTCAAGCTTTGTCACGCGCAGAGCGTGCCGGTGGTGCCCTATGGCGGTGGCACGGGACTGGTGTCTGGGCAGATCATGCCCGGCGAGATCCGCCCGCTGATCCTCAGCCTCGAAAAAATGACCAGTATCCGCGATGCCGATGCCCATACGATGATCGTCGAGGCGGGACTGACCCTGGCGCAAGTGCAGGAGGCGGCCGAGGCGCGCGGGCGGCTCTTCCCGCTATCGCTGGCCTCTCAGGGCACGGCGCGGATCGGCGGCTGCCTGGCGACCAATGCGGGCGGGGTGAATGTGCTGCGCTATGGCAATACGCGCGAGCTGTGTCTGGGCGTCGAGGCGGTGCTGGCCGATGGCACGATCGTCTCGGGGCTCAAGCGTCTGCGCAAGGACAATACCGGCTATGACATCAAGGATCTGATGATCGGCTCCGAAGGCAGCCTTGGTGTGATCACGGCGGCCAGTCTGCGGCTCTTCCCGCGCCCCTCCGAGGTCGGCACGGCGTTCTTCGTGGTTAAGGGCCCCGAGGCGGCGCTGGAGCTGTTGGAGATCGCCGAGGCACGGATGGTGGGCTGTGTATCGGCCTTCGAGCTGATCGCCCGTCAGGGGCTGGAATTTCTGGCGCAGGTCGGCCCCGAGGTGCATATGCCCTTTGCCGAGGCGCCGGACTGGATGGTGCTGTGCGAGATCGGCCTGCCCGCAGGGATGGATGCCGAGGAGGCTTTGGCGGGGCTATTCGAGGCTGCAGGCGCTCTGGTGAGCGATGGTGTCATCGCGCAATCGGGCCAGCAACGGGCTGATATGTGGGCGCTGCGAGAGAATATCCCCGAGGCGAACAAGCGCATCGGCTCGATTTCCAGCCACGATGTCTCGGTGCCGTTGCCCTCGCTTCCGGCCTTCATCAAGGCGGCGGGCGAGGCGCTGGCCGAACTGGGCGATATCCGCGTGAACTGCTTCGGCCATGTGGGCGATGGGAACCTGCATTACAACGCCTTCCCTGCGGCGGGTAAAACCCGCGCCGATTATGACCATCTCAAGGGCGCGGTGAAGGATTGCGTTTATGCGGTGGTCGACAGTTTCGGCGGATCGGTCTCGGCCGAGCATGGGATCGGACGCATCAAGACCGGCGATCTGGAGCGCTATGGCGATGCGGGCAAGCTGGCGGTGATGCGCGCGGTCAAAGCGGCGCTCGACCCCAACGGGATCATGAACCCGGGCGCGGTGCTGGTGGCGGGTGAATGAAAAAGCGCCTCGCCCAATGGGTGGTGGCGAGGCGCTCTGCAAGTGGTTCACGTGTTTGCAAGCAGCAGAACCAGTCTGCGCGATATGTGTAGCACGCTAAAACCTGACAAAAGGTTAGCAGCCTTAACCCTGCGCGATCAAAGCCCTTCGAATTCGCACAAAACCTGCACCTGTTGCCCCATCGCTTCCAGCTTGCGGCGTCCGCCCAGTTCGGGCAGATCCACGATGAAGGAGCAGCCCACGATCTGGCCGCCCAGCTTCTCGATGAGCTGTATCCCCGCACCGCAGGTGCCACCCGTTGCCAGAAGGTCATCGACGATCAGCACCCGCTCTCCGGGCTGGATGGCGTCTTCATGCATCTCCATGATCGCCTCGCCATATTCCAGCTTGTAGGCCTGGCTGATGGTCTGGCCCGGCAGCTTGCCCTTCTTGCGGATCGGGACAAACCCTTTCGACAGCTGGTGGGCAATCGCCCCGCCAAGGATGAACCCGCGCGCCTCAAGCCCTACAACCTTGTCGATCGGCTGGCCTGCCCAAGGGTGCAGGAGCTGGTCGATCGCCATGCGGAAGCCGCGCGGGTCGGCGAAGAGGGTGGTGACATCGCGGAACAGGATCCCCTCATGCGGGAAATCGGCGATGGTGCGGATGTAATCCTTGACGGTTTTCATGGGTGTCTCCGTGCGGGCGGGGAGGGGGTCACAGGACGCGACCAGCCACGCAGTTCAGTTTCTCTTTCATCTCGGGATCGCGGCACTCGGGCGCCGTCATGATCGCCCCGTCCAATGCACGGTTACATCCCGAAGCGCAATCGCTTTGCGGCCCTTTGAGGCGCTTGGGCAGCGCCGCGATGACCGAGCGCGCCAGTTGCGCATTGGCCTTGGCGGTGGCCACTACCTGCGCCACATCGACCGCGTCATGATCGGGGTGCCAGCAGTCGTAATCGGTGATCATCGCGATACAGGCGTAGCAGATCTCGGCCTCGCGGGCGAGTTTGGCCTCGGGCATGCCGGTCATCCCGATCACATCCGCGCCCCAGCTCCGGTAGAGGCGGCTCTCGGCCAGAGTGGAAAATTGCGGACCCTCCATCGCCACATAGGTGCCGCCCCTATGCATGGTGCCACCTGCCTCGTGGCCCGCCTCCAGACAGACCTCCGAAAGCCGTGCGCAGGTCGGGTGGGAAAACGGCACATGGCCCACAAGCCCCGTCCCGAAAAAGCTTTTCTCGCGGGCGAAGGTGCGGTCGATATACTGGTTCACCACCAGAAAATCGCCCGGCGCATAGTCTTCTTTCAGCGACCCCACCGCCGAGACCGCCACCAGATCGGTCACACCCATGGTCTTCATCGCCGCGATATTGGCGCGGTAATTCACCGTGGTGGGCATATGCACATGGCCGCGCCCGTGGCGGGGCAGGAAAACCATCCGCACCCCGTCCAGCTCGCCTGTCAGCAGCTCGTCCGACGGGCTGCCGAAAGGTGTCTCGACCGCCTGCCATTTGCGGTTTTCCAGCCCCGCAATGTCATAAAGCCCCGAGCCGCCGATGATCCCGATTACCTTGTCCATCATGTTTTCCTTACTTCAAACGCGGGCGCAGCAGTTCCCATGTATCGGTCACGGTGGCATAATCCCCGCGATAGCCCAGCCGGCTGACCCAGCCTGGCGGACGGTAGATCCCGTCTGTCAGGCAATCCTCTCGCAGATGTACGCCCACCACCTCGGCATGGACAAGCACATCTGCCATACCCAGTAACGGCATCTCGCCCAC
Source organism: Thioclava kandeliae (assembly GCF_040297545.1). NCBI lineage: Bacteria > Pseudomonadati > Pseudomonadota > Alphaproteobacteria > Rhodobacterales > Paracoccaceae > Thioclava > Thioclava kandeliae. The sequence continues at coordinate 71,110 of NZ_JAYWLC010000005.1, read as the reverse complement.
AAACCGGCATTCCAACGCGGCGGGCGCCTGCGCCACACGCGGGCAGTCGATCTCGCTGCACTCGGCCTTCTCGATGCCGCAGGCCGCGAACTCGTCCACCCCCGCCGGATAGGGCGCGGTGCTGGCATTCATCACCTCGACCAGCGCGGGCTCTACCAGATTGACGCAGAACACCCCGCTCTCGCGGATCTGGGCGAGGCTGTCTTTGGTGCCGTCGCGATCCTCTTTCGCACCCAGCGAGGAAAACACGACCTGCGGGGGCGTATAGGCGGCGGCATTGAAGAAGGAATAGGGCGCCAGATTGTCGCCCAGCTTGCCGCGTGTCGAGATCCAGCCAATGGGGCGGGGCGAGACGATGGCGCTGAACGGATCATGCGGCAGGCCGTGTCCCTGAGCAGGACGATAGAACATTTCGATGCCTCCTATGGTTTGAACCTGACACTGCCGCGTGCTAGGCGGAATGGAAAGCCCCAGCCTTGGTGTTCGGGGATCAGATCGCATGGGGCGTGGCCGATGTATCAGCTCGACGAAGAAAACGAGGCCGACTGGTGGGAAGTCGAGGCGCTCTATGACCTGTGCTTCGCGCCCGGCCGGACCGCGCTTTCCTCCTACCGGCTGCGCGATAACGTGCCCAAAGTCAGCCAGCTCTGCCTTACATTGCGGCAGGACGGCATTCTGGCCGCGGTGATCCGCTACTGGCCGATCCTGGTCTCGGGGCATCGCTGCCTGCTTCTGGGGCCTGTGGCCGTCCACCCCACCCGTCAGGGCGAAGGCCTGGGCGGAATGCTCATGCATGAAAGCCTCAACGAGGCGCGACGCATCGGCTGGGAGCGGGTGCTGCTGGTCGGGGACGAGCCCTATTACCGCCGCTTCGGGTTCTGGAAGATCGATGACGTGATCATGCCGCCGCCCACCAACCCCGACCGTGTGCTTGCGCTGGAACTGGTGCCCGGCGCATGGGAAGGCGTGACCGGCGAGGTCGAGAAATTCACGACCCCTTCCCCGGGCGCCTGACCGGCCTCTTGCACTCGCGCCTGCCCGCTCCATATCTGAACGGAAAGGGAGTATGCCCATGTCTCAGACCACCGCCGAAATCTTCGAACCCCTGACCGATCACAACGTGATGCGCGAGCTGGACGGGCTGGCGCGGCGCTACCGTTCGGCCTCCGGGCCGGGCATGCAGCTCCTGTCCTATCTCGGCGGCTCTGCCGAGACACTTCTGAATAAACTCCCGAGCCCCGTGCGTGGTGGTCTGGAGGGAATCACGGCCAGGGCGCTCCAGACGGCTCTGGCTGCGGCAGGCCGCTCGCGCGGTGTCGTCGAGGACAAGCCGGACTGGCTCAACAGGGCATTGACGACGGCGATGGGGGCGGCGGGAGGCTTTGCGGGCCTGCCCGGCGCGGCCGCAGAACTGCCGTTGACCATCACCATGCTCCTGCGCTCCATTCAGGGGATCGCGGCCGAACACGGCTTCGATCCGGCCTCTGATGAGGTGAAGACCGAATGCCTGCGCATCTTCGCCTCCGCCGGTCCGCTCGAAGGGGATGACGGCACCGATGTCGGTCTGATCGCCACGCGTGTGACATTGACAGGCTCGTCCATGCAGGGACTGATCGCCAAGGTCGCCCCGCGCCTGTCGGCAGTTCTGGGCCAGAAACTCGCGGCCCAGGCGGCGCCGCTTCTGGGTGCTGTGGCGGGCGCTGCGGTCAACTATACCTTCACCAGCTACTATCAGGATGTGGCGCGGGTGCATTTCGGCCTCAAGCGCCTCGCCCGCGATGCGCAGATCGACGAAGGCCTCCTGCGCGAGGAACTGGTCGCGCGGATCAGCCGCAAACGCTGAACCTTTCCAGCGTCCCTAAATATCCCGGGGTGAAGCGGGGCCGTCAGGCCCCGAGAGGGGCAGAGCCCCTTCCTGCCTTACAGATGGGCCAGATAGGTCGTGACCGCATTGCGCACAGAGCTATGCCCCTCATTGCGCACACGCTGTACGATCTGGCGCAGCTCGGCCAGATCGGCGCGGCGGATCAGGTGTTTGATCGGCCCGATCGAGGCAGGCCGCATCGAGAGCGTCCTGAGCCCCAGCGCCGCGAAGGTCAGCGCCTCTACAGGGCGGCCCGCATCCTCGCCGCAGAAACTCAACACTGTATTGGTGGCCTCGCAGCGCACGATGATCCGCTCGAGGAAGGTCAGGAAGCTGACATCCAGCGTGTCATAGCGCCGCCGCACACGCTCGTTTTCTCGATCCGCCGCAAAGAAGAACTGCTTGAGATCATTGCCGCCGATCGAGATGAAATCGCAGGTCTGGTAGAAACTGTCTGGCGCAAAGCCCAGCGACGGCGTCTCCAGCATGGCGCCGATCTTCAGGCATTCGGGGACGGGGCGGCCAAGGGCTGCCTCGCGGTCGCGCTGGCGCAACAGCGCATCGCGTCCGGCATAGAACTCTGACGGGCAGGCGATGAAGGGGAACATCACCTCCAAAGGGCGCGTGCCGGCGGCGCGGATCAGCGCCTGCAGCTGCATCCGCAAGACGCCGGGCTTGTCGAGCCCCACACGGATCGCGCGCCAGCCCATCGCGGGGTTGGGCTCGTCCTGCGGTTTCATATAGGGCAGGACCTTGTCCGAGCCGATATCGAGCGTGCGGAATTTGACCGGCTTGCCTTGAGCTGCATCCATCACGCGGTTATAGAGCTGGGCCAGCTCGTCGCGGCGTGGCACCCGCGAGCGGGTCAGGAATTGTAGCTCGGTGCGGAACAGGCCCACACCCTCGGCGCCGCTATTTTGCAGCGAGGGCAGATCGGCCAGAAGCCCCGCATTCATCACCAGATTGATCCGTGTGCCCTGCCGGTCCTCGGCGGGCAGATCGCGCAGATCGGCATAGCGTTTCTGGGCCTCGGCCTGCATCGCGATCTTGTCGCGGAACGCATTGGCCACAGGGTCTTCGGGGCGCAGATGCACCACGCCCTGATCGCCATCCACCAGAATCGGGTCGCCATTGAGTGCCTCGGTGGTGATCCGCTTGGCATGGATCACCAGAGGGATGGCCAGCGCCCGCGCCACGACGGCCGCGTGACTGCCGACCGAGCCTTCCTCCAGCACCACGCCTTTCAGCCCGCGTCCGTAATCAAGGAGTTCCGCAGGGCCGATATTCTTGGCAACCAGAACGGGGTTCTCGGGCAGCTCGGCGCCGGTATGGGTGCCTTGCCCCGTCAAGAGGCGCAGGAGCCGGTTCGAGAGATCATCAAGATCCGAGAGGCGCTCGCGCAGATAGGGATCAGCCGCCTGTTCGAGCCGCGAACGGTTCTGCGACTGTTCCTTCTCGACCGCGGCCTCGGCCGAAAGGCCAAGCGCGATATCCTCGGTCATCCGCCGCATCCAGCCGCGCGAATTGGCCAGCATCCGGTAGGTCTCGAGCACCTGCCGGTGGTCCATATCCATATCGCCGGAGCCGGAGATCATGTCATTGACCTGCGCCTGAAGCGCGCCCACAGCATCTTCGAGCCGCTGTTTCTCGTGATCGGGATCGTCGCCCACGGGATTGGTGACCACCACGCGCGGTTCATGCAGCCAGACGCGGCCCTCGCAGGCGCCTTCCTGACCGGAGGAGCCGCGGAACATCACCGGAAAACGATGGCTGTGCCCGATCCCCTCGCCATCGCCCACAAAGGCGCCCAGCTCGGTCATCTCGGCCAACACCATGGCGACGACCTCGAGGCCATAGACCTCGTCATCCTTGTAATCGCGCGCCTCTTTCGACTGCACAACGAGCACGCCCAGTTTCTCGCCCACTCGCTGGATCGGCACGCCGAGGAAGCTCGAATATATCTCCTCGCCGGTCTCGGGCATATAGCGGAAACCGGGGGCAGAGGGGGCGTCATGGGTGTTGATCGGGTTGCCGACACGGGCGACGCGGCCCACGAGGCCCTCGCCCAGACGCATCCGTGTCTGGTGCACAGCTTCGGGTTTCAGGCCTTCGGTGGCACAGAGTTCCAGCGTCTCGGGGTCGCGGAACAGGTAGATCGAACACACCTCGGTGCCCATGGAATGGGCGATCAGCGAGGTGATCCGGTCCAACCTGTCCTGACCGTTGCCAGGCTCGGCCAGGACGTCGCGCAAACGGCGCAACAGGTTCCGACTGTCGCTATCACTGCGTTCCGCCATGAGAAAAGGCCGATCCTTTGGTTCGATAGTTACGCCCGAAACAGGGTAGAAAGGCGTTAGCCTTTCTGGTCCAGTTCAAACGCATCATGGAGTGCCTGAACGGCCAATTCCATATATTTCCGGTCGATCAGGACGGAAATCTTGATTTCCGAAGTGGAGATGACCTTGATGTTGATGTTTTCGGCGGAAAGCGCCTGGAACATCTTGGCGGCGACGCCTGCATGGCTGCGCATGCCGATACCCACGACCGACACCTTGGCAACCTCGGTATCGATGATCAGCTGGTCGTAGTTGATCTTGCCTGCGGATTTGGCCTCTTCCATCGCCTTCTGGGCGCGGGCGACCTGATTGATCGGCAGCGAGAAGGTCATATCGGTGACAGCACCGGCATAGGTGTCGTCATAGTCCTTTTCCGAGATGTTCTGCACGATCATATCGACATTCACACCGGCATCGGCCAGCGGGCCGAAGATGGCCTGCGCCACGCCCGGACGGTCGTGAATGGTGAACAGCGTGATTTTTGCCTCGTCGCGCGAGAAGGCGACACCAGAGACGACTTTCGATTCCATGATTTCTTCCTCGCCGCAGACCAGGGTTCCGGAGTTTTCGTCGGTATCCTCGAAGGAGGACAGCACCCGTAGGCGCACATTAAAACGCATTGCCAGCTCGACCGAGCGGGTTTGCAGGACTTTCGCGCCCAGCGAGGCCAGTTCCAGCATCTCCTCGAAGGCGATCTTGTCGAGCTTGCGGGCCTTGCCCGAGACGCGGGGGTCGGTGGTGTAGATGCCGTCGACATCGGTATAGATGTCGCAACGCTCGGCATCGAAGGCGGCGGCAAAGGCCACGGCGGTGGTATCCGAGCCACCACGACCCAGCGTGGTGATGCGGCCTTCTTCCGACAGGCCTTGGAAACCGGCCACGACAGCGACCTTCATACCTTCGGCGAATTTCGCGTCGATATTGTCGCGCGGAATCGACTTGAAGCGCGCGGCGCTATGGGCCGAGGTCGTGTTGATCGGCACCTGCCAGCCTTGCCAGCTGCGCGCGGGCACGCCCATTTCCTGCAGGCGCAGCGCCATCAGACCGGCGGTGATATTCTCACCCGAGGCCACGACGGCGTCATATTCGCGCGCGTCGTAGAGGGGCGCGGTCTTCTCGACCCAGCCCACAAGCTCGTTGGTCTTGCCGGACATAGCCGACACGATTACGATGACGTCATAGCCCCGCTCAACTTCGCGCTGGACCTTAGCGGCCGCATTGGCAATGCGGTCGAGATCGGCCACCGAAGTGCCACCGAATTTCATGACGAGAAGCGGCATATCTTCCCCCTCGCTTCGCTGCCCGGTCCCTGTGCCGGGAGTTCGGGTTCCGGTTAAAGCAAGCGCTACCCCTGCGCAAGAGTGGCGATATGGTGATCCATCGCTTCTGTCATAAGAATGTCGTTGTGGGGCGGTAGCGAGGGCGCGGCGGCCTTGATAGACCGGTGCCGTCGGATCCTTGGCATGTGTCCTGTCTCGGGAGGAGGAGCCTATGAGCTTGCACGAACGCGAGATGGAAGAGCGCAAGGCGCAGGCGACGGGGCTGTCTACGGCGCTGACGGGGCTGCGGATGGCGATGGACGAGCGCGCGCAGGGGCAGATGGACCTGTGGGATGACTGGATCAAACGTCCCGAATTCTACCCCTCGGCCCGCAATCTGGCGGATTACCTCTCGCTTGCGCCGGGCGAGCTGGCCCCGTTCGAGGCACCTTTCGCCTCTTTCGGGATTTCCTCGCTCAACCGTGCCGAACCGCATCTGCGGGCCTCGATCGATGCGGTTCTGGCGTCTCTGGCGCTGATTTCCGGTCAGGCCGTGGCTGATTATCCGCCGGTCGAGGTCTTTGCTGCGGGGCCTGCACGGCTTGCCGCGCGGCGCGGGCAGATGTTTGGCGCCCGTCGGCACGCGCCACATGCACGGATCATGGCGAGCCTCGGGATCAACTGCATCACCACCCCGCCGGAGGGCGGCGAGCCGCGCACTGCCGAGAGCTATCTGCGACACCTGATCGGGGCAGGCGCCGATGCGCTGCGCATCGATCTGTCCTCGGGCGGGCCGGAGGACTGGAGCGGGCTGGCACAGATGGCCCGCGAGGTCGCGCAGGATCTGGGTCGGCGGGTGCCGGTGCAGATCGACATTGCCGGGCCGCACTGCCGGGTGGCGCGGATGATCGGCGGCCATGGCCGGTTGCGCATCGGCGACCGGTTCGAGGTCGTCGAAAAACTGGTCAAGGGCGATGTTCCCCGCATCACGCTCAGCCAGCCCGCCCATTGGGAGGCGCTGACAGAGGGGTGTGTGATTCGGATCAACGGGGGCAAGTTGCAGGGAGAGGTCGTCCGTAGCGGTCCCGACAGGGTGCGGGTAGAGGTGACCGCGACACCTCCACGGGGCGCACGGCTCAAACCGGGGATGCCGGTCAGTCTTGCCGGCGCCGAGCCGGAGTTACCACCGCTCGGGCCGGAGGATCTGCCCGCGCTGGAGGTGGCCCTGCGCCATGCCGATAATCTCAGCGTCTCGTTGCAGACCCCGAAGGCGGTGCAGGCGTTCTTCGCGGAGCTGGAACGGCTCCAGCCGGAGGGGCCGCGGCCGGTGATCATTCTGCGCATCGAGACAGCGCAGGCATGGCACAACCTTCCCGATCTGATCGTGGCCACCGGCGGGCGCTGCGGGGTGGGGGTGATGATCTCGCGCCCCGAGTTGGCACTCGAGCTGGGCTATGCGCGGTTGAGCGAGGTGCAGGACACGATCTTCTGGCTGTGCCGTGCGGCAGAGGTGCCGGTGCTCTGGGCGCCCGGCCTCATGGAGCGGCTGGTGCAGGAGGGGCGTCAGAGCCGTGCCGAGTGGAACGAGGCGGCGCTGAGCCATCCGGCCGATTGCGTTATGCTTGAGCACGGGCCGCATACAATTCGCGCGATCGGGGAAATGTCGGAGGTCCTGCTGCGGGCCGAGCGGTTCATGACAAGGACCAGCGCGCGGCTTGGAGGCTTCGTCCGCTGGTCTGCATAGCGGGCTGGGGCTAGTTGGTTTTGCGGCGCGGCGCGAAGGGCAGGGGCATGATGCCGATCCCGTCTTCCAGCAGCGCGCGGGCCTCGTCGGGCTTGGCCTCGCCATGGATCGCCCGCTCGGGAGCATCGCCCTCATGCATGGCACGGGCCTCCCGCACGAAATCATCGCCGACATAATCCGAGTTTTTCTCGATATGCTCGCGCAGCTTGGCCATGGCCGCTTCCATCTCGCTGGCCGGAGCGCTCAGCGAGGGGGCTTTTTGCGCTGGGGCGGCGGCCATTTTGCGGGGAGATTGCACCGACGGGGCCATCAGGGACTTCGACACATCGGCAGAGCCGCAGACCGCGCAGGTGACCAGTCCCTTGGCGCATTGCGTGTCAAAGGCCTCTCCGGAGGCGAACCAGCCGTCGAATTGATGTCCATCTGCGCATTTCAGCGTGTAGCGGATCATGGATCTACCCTAAAACACCCCGCCCGCGCCCTGTGGCCGATGCTGATCCGGCACGGAGCGGAGCTTCCCGATTGAACGGCCCCGATCGAGGGCCTGCACTTTCGTGCTCGGGTTTACTTAAGCATGATTGCAGTAAACGCAAGATTTATAGCTGCGGCAACCGGTCAGGGAGCTGGTCGGGCAATTCCCGCAGCAGGCGCGCCAGATCGCGTTCCATGACCGATGTCGCGGCTTTGGAGATGTCCATCCATTTGCGGCGGCGCTGGCCTTTTTCGGGGAATTTTGCCTCCAAACGGATCACGCGGACCACATGCAGATCGACATTGCAACGGCGGGTTATGCCGTCCTCGAAGAGCTTCTGGTAGGTGTAATGGCCGACGGGGCCATCCTCGCAAAGCCGGCCCACAACGCCCGCCTCTTCCCATGCCTCGCACAGCGCGGTCTCGCCTGCGGCACAGTCTTTCATCAGCCAGCCTTTGGGGAGGATCCAGCGGCCGCTATCGCGCGAGGTGATCATCAGCACCTGCAGCCGTCCGGCCTTCATGCGCAGGCAAAGGGCTGCTTCCTGCGCCGATTTGCCAAGGGCAGTGCGTTCGAGAAGATTGAGCTTGCGGTCGAGTTTCATTGGGTCTGCGGGCTGCCTGTTGGGAGGGGGCGGTGTTTGCGCCTTTTCCACAAATCTAGCGCATTCCGGTGACCCGCCAATGACATATAGATGAATTTATACATCTGGAGGTGGTATTAAGGGGGCAAGCTGCGCGAGAAAGCCGCTTAAATAGGCAGGATCGGTCTCGGGGAGACCCGAACGGGCAGCGTCCGACATCGCACGGAAGTCGGGCTGGGTGAGGGTGGCCATTGCTTGTGCCAACGCATCTGCATCGGGCAGAAGGCGGGCGCCGCCGCAGGCATCGAGCCGCTCATAGGCTTCGCGCGCATTCTCGAAATGCTGACCGTGGAACAGGGCGCAGCCATAGACCAGCGGCTCGAACGGGGTATGGCCGCCTTTGGGAACGAAGGAAGCTCCGGTGAAACAGGCCGCGGATCGGCCATACCAATGGCCCATCTCGCCCAGCGTATCGGCCAGATAGACCGGCCCTGAGGGCGGCTCACCCTGCGAGCGGCGCGCGAGGGTAAAGCCACGGGCGGTAATCATGCGGGTGATTTCTGCAGCGCGGCGCGGGTGGCGCGGCGCAAGGATCAGACGCAGCTCGGGGCGGGATGCACGGGCTGTGGAAAAGGCCTCGAGGATCAGTTCTTCCTCGCCCTCATGGGTCGAGGCCGCAAGCCATGTGTTTTGGCGGGTCCAGTCTGCGGGCCAGGGGGCGAGCGGTGGCAGGTTCTGGGGGACGACAGCCGTTTTGAGGTTAATCCGGGGGAGGAGGTGGGTCGCAAGGACTCCCAAGCGCAGGAAGCGTGCCTCGGAAGCGGCCTCCTGTGCAGAGACGGCCGTTAGCCCTGCAAGGACGTTGCCGGGGGAGAGGCGCTGCCAGAACCGCGCCGAGCCCTCCGACAGCCGCGCTCCGAGCATCAGGCAGGGATGGTTCGCCTCTTGCATGAGGGCGAAACGGTTGGGCCAGATCTCGTTTTCGATGACGATGAGAGCCGAGGGGCGGTGATGGCGCAGGAAGCGGCGCAGCACCCAGCGCGCGTCCAGAGGGGCCAGAACGATCCGTGTGCCTGGCGGCAGGCTGCCGGCCTCGCGCCAGTTTCGTGCGAGATCCTGTCCGGTAGCAGAGTTGGTGGTGACGAGCAGGCTATGGCCCTGCGTCACGAGCCAGTCGAGCACCGGACGGGCCGAGGTGAGTTCGCCATTGGAGGCCGCATGCAGCCAGACCGGTCGGGCTGTATGGGGGAGGGGCTGGCTCGGGCCGGATGGCAGGCCACCCAGCCGCTCCGCCAGCCCCGTGCGGCTTTGCCGCCCGCGCGCCCAGCCCCAGAGGAGATGGGCAAGCAGCAAGGGTAGGGCAAGGGACAGGAGCAGGCGGTAACGCAGCAAAGGCAGATCCTCGATCAGGCAGGGGGTGCGCGGCATCCAAAACCTGCCACGACCGCAGATGCAAGCCAAGATGACGCGACCTTGGGGCCAAAGGTTACCGGACGCAGGGTTATAGCGGCAACGACATCGCCCCATGCGCAGCGGGCTTGCCAAGCGCCCGATCCGTTGCGAAGCTTTCCTTGGGGAAGGAAGCGCATCCGAATGGGTGCCTCTGCTATTTTACAGGGATTAACAGGGAGGAGTATTATGGACAATTTCGATTATGTGATCATCGGGGCGGGTTCGGCGGGCTGCGTGCTGGCCAACCGCCTGAGCGCGGATCCGCGCAACCGTGTTCTGCTTCTGGAGGCGGGTGGCAAGGATAACTACCATTGGGTGCATATTCCGGTGGGTTATCTGTACTGCATCGGGAATCCGCGCACCGATTGGGGCTATAAGACCGCGCCGGATGCAGGGCTGAACGGGCGCGAACTTCTCTATCCGCGTGGGCGCATCCTTGGCGGGTGCTCGTCGATCAACGGGATGATCTATATGCGCGGGCAGGCGGCCGATTATGACGGCTGGCGCCAGATGGGATGCACAGGCTGGGGCTGGGATGATGTCCTGCCTTTATTCATGGCGCAGGAGGATTTCTATCGCGGGGCCTCGGATCTGCATGGCGCGGGAGGGCCTCTGCGGGTGGAAAAGGCCCGTGTGCGCTGGGATGTTCTGGATGCGTTCCTAGAGGCGGCGGAGCAGGCGGGCTTTCCGCGAAGTGATGATTTCAACACCGGCACCAATGAAGGCGGCGGGTATTTCCATGTGACCCAGCGTAGTGGCTGGCGTTGGTCTGCCGCGCGGGCGTTTCTCAACCCCGTAAAATCGCGCCCCAATCTGGAGATCCGCACCGGTGCACAGGTCGAGAGGCTGCGCCTCGAGGGGCGTCGGGTCACAGGCGTGGTCTATCATCGGCAGGGCCAGAGCCATGAGGTATCCGCCCATGAGGTGATCCTGTCCGCAGGGGCGGTAGGGTCCGTTCAGGTGCTTGAACTCTCGGGGATCGGCAAGGCCGAGACACTGGCGGGAATGGGTGTCACCCCCCGCATTGAAAGCGCGAATGTGGGGGAGAACCTGCAGGACCATCTGCAGTTGCGGCTGGTCTATAAGGTGCAAGGCGTCAAAAGTCTGAACACGATGGCCTCGACCCTTTGGGGCAAAGCCATGATCGGGGCGGAATATGCGCTCAAGCGCTCGGGGCCGATGGCGATGGCGCCCAGTCAGGTGGGGGTGTTCACGCGATCCTCGCCCGAGAAAGCGACGCCCGATCTGGAATATCACGTCCAGCCGGTGAGCCTTGATAAATTCGGGGATGCGGTGCATCCCTTCCCCGGCATGACGGCCAGCGTGTGTAACCTGCGCCCCGAAAGCCGTGGTTCGATCCATATACGTTCGGGCGATTTCCGCGAGCATCCGGTGATTGCGCCGAACTATCTCTCGACCGAAGGGGACCGGCTGGTTGCGGCACGGGCGATCCGTCAGGTGCGCCATGTGGCAAGCCAGCCCGCCTTTGCTCGTTTCAACCCCGAGGAATACAAACCCGGGATGCGCTATCAGAGCGACGAGGAGCTGATCGGGGCTGCGGGGGATATCGGAACGACGATCTTCCATCCCGTCGGCACCTGCCGAATGGGGATTGATGACGAATCGGTAGTCGATACGCGGCTACGCGTGCGCGGGGTCGAGGGGCTGCGCATTGCCGATGCCTCGATCATGCCGTCCATTCCCTCGGGCAATACCAATGCACCGACCATGATGATCGCCGAGAAAGCCGCGCGCATGATCCTTGAGGATGCACGCGCGGGCAGTATGGCGGCCGAGTGATTACTTCTCGGTCTTCTTGGCTGCGGCCTTCATGCGGGCCAGCAGGGCGGCTTTATCCGCCTTGCCACCGAAGGGGTTCTTGTCGCTGCCCTTGGCGTTATGTTCGGCGTGGCGCGGCGCATTCTTGTCAGAGGGCGCATTGCCGGATTTGCTGTAATCCATGATCTGGTCTCCTTGGCTTCTATCTCCCTGCCAGAGCGCGGCATATCCGGCAAGTCTGTTCTTGGGGCGATCCGCCCGCGCTGGGCCAAATCGGGCGTTGCCCGGATAAATGGAAAACGGCTACCGGGATCTCTCCCGATAGCCGTTCGTGTTGCCCTATGCCCGAAGGCCGGGGCGCTTGGTCCGCTTAGCGACCGGTGCCGATATAGGGAGTCGCGATCGGTGCGACCGAGGTGCGCGAGGTCCCGTTGAGAACGTAATCGGCGTTCTGGATGTTGTTGTCGCGGCGCGCGCTGTCGACGGTGACCAGCTCGGCCAGCGTGTAGTCGGAAGCGTTCACACCCAGCTGTGCGGCCAGCTGTGCTTTGCCGTGGCTGCCTGCCGAGGCATCCGCACGGTTCTCGTGGTTTAGGAAGTAGTTGGCTTTCTCGACATCGCCATCACGACGGGCCTCGTTGATGTTGTTCAGCTCGGCGGTGGTGAATTCGGCGCCGTTCACGTTCAGCAGGGCTGCGAGCTGTGCGTCATTGCTTTGAGCCGAAGCGATACCTGCGGTTGCTGCAACGATCAGGGCGGCGGTGGTCAGAATGGTTTTCATATCTCTATCTCCAGTGATGTGCCGGGTCAGTGCCATCCGGCGTGTTCTTGATGAGTGATATCTAGCAATGTGCACCTCAATAGGTAATTCCCCAAAACTATCCTTTTGGTGTGCGTAAAAAAACACAAACGCCCCTTGAAACTGAACTATTAAGTTCAAAAGGCCCCGATGACTGATCATCGGGGCCTTACTAGAGTGGTTTGCCTTATGGCTCAGCCTGCGGCTATCTTCCGTTCGCGGGCCTTGCGCCATGCCTGATCGGAGGGCGAGATGAAGGTGTAGAACATCGGCACCACGAAGAGGGTGAAGAGCGTGCCGATGATCAGACCGGAGAACATCACGACCCCCATCGCCTGACGGGCCGCAGCCCCTGCGCCCTCGGCGATCACCAGGGGGATCACCGCAAGCGCCATGGCGGCGGTGGTCATCAGGATCGGGCGCAGGCGGGTGCGAGCGGCGGCGATGATCGCCTCGCGTCGCATCAACCCGTGCTCCTCGCGCTGCTGGTTGGCAAACTCGACCATCAGGATCCCGTGCTTGGTGATCAGGCCCACAAGGGTGATCAGGCCGACCTGGGAGTAGATGTTGAGCGTGCCGAGCCCGATATTGAGCGGCAGGAGCGCCCCGAAGATCGTCAGCGGAACCGTCATCAGGATGATGAAGGGGTCGCGGAAGCTCTCGAATTGCGCGGCCAGCACCAGATAGATCACCAGAATGGCCGCCGCAAAGGCGATGACGATGGTGTTGCCCTGCGTGACCTCCAGCCGCGACTGGCCGGAATAATCGATGAAGAATCCGTCGGGGATGGTCTCGTTGGCGATTTTCTGGATTTCTGCCAGACCTTCACCGGTGGAAACCGTGGGCAGGGGGAGGGCGGTGATGGTGGAAGAGTTGAGCTGGTTGAACTGCTCGATGGCCGCAGAACGCACGCCGCCTTCGATCTTCACCAGCGCCGAGAGCGGCACCATTTCGCCGGTCGAGGCGCGCACGAAGTAATTGCCCAGCTCCTCGGGGTTCTGGCGGAAGTTGCGCGGCACTTGCGTGATGATGTCATAGCTGTTCGAATCGCGGTCGAACTGCGCGACAGAGCCACCGCCCACCAGAAGGCCCAGCGTTTGCCCGATCTGGCTGATCGGCACATTGAGCGAGGCGGCGCGGTCACGGTCGATGGTCACCTGCACCTCGGGCGCATCATAGCTGAGCGAGTTCTGCACGATGATGAACTTGCCCGACTGCATGGCCTTCTGGGTGATCTCCGCCGAGACTTCGGCCACGCGGGACGAGCTGTTGACCGACTGGATGATGACCGAGATCGGCAGGCCACCACCGGCCCCCGGCAGGGTGGGCGGCGCGAAGGCGAAGCCCTGAAGGCCCGGCGATCTGTTCAGCCCTGCCTGAATATCCTGCTGGACCTCGGCCTGCGAACGGTCGCGATCGGCCCAGTCCTTGAGCTGCCAGATCTCGATCCCCTGACCGTCATCGCCGCCGAAGCCCGCGATCGAGAAGCTCTGCCGCACCTCGGGGATGTCCTTTGTGTTCTCGTCCACCTGCTTGATATAGGCCGAGGTATAGCGGTCGGTCGCGTATTTGGGGCCCTTCATGATGGCAAAGAGCGCGCCCTGATCCTCTTCGGGGGCCAGTTCGGTGGAGGTTTTGGTGAACATGAAGCCGGTGGTGCCTACGAGCACCAAGACGATCAGCAGCGTGACCCAGCGCATGTTCAGCGATCCGGTCACGCGGCGCTCGTAGAAGCCCGCGAGCTTTTCGAAGATGCGGTCCACAAAGCCCTGGAAACCGCCTGCATGCCCCGATTTGAGGATCCGCCCCGACATCATCGGCGTGATGGTCAGCGCGATAATGCCCGACAGGATCACCGATCCGGCCAAAGTGAAGGCAAACTCGGTGAAGAGCGCCCCCGTGAGGCCGCCGGTAAAGGCCAGCGGTGCGAGAACGGCGGCCAGCGTGATGGTCATCGCGATGACCGGACCGGTGATCTCCTTCATTCCTTTGACGGCGGCGGGGATCGGTTTCATACCGTCCTCGATGTGGCGGTGGATGTTTTCCACCACCACGATGGCGTCATCCACCACCAGACCGATGGCCAGAACCATCGCCAGCAATGTCAGCAGGTTGATCGAGTATCCCAGCGCCAGAAGCACCGCCATCACCCCCACGAGCGAGAGCGGGATCGTGATGATGGGCATCAGAACCGAGCGCACCGAGCCGAGGAACAGCAAGATCACCAGCACCACGATGATCACGGCTTCGGCGATCGTGTGGAACACCTCCTCGATGGAGGCCGAGATGGTCTCGGTGGAGTCGTAGACGTTCTGAATTTCCATGCCCTCGGGCAGGGAGGCATTGATCGAGGGCAGCGCATCGATCACCGCCTGCGCGGTGTCGAGCGGGTTGGCCGCAGGCGTCGGCATCACGCCGATAAAGGTGCCCGACTGGCCATTGAAGCTGACAATCTCGCCCGCCTCGTCCGAAGCCAGCTCGACCCGTGCCACATCGCGCAGCCGGATGACGCTATCACCCTCGCCACGGATCGGCAGTGCGCCGAACGCCTCGGGTGAGGACAGCGTAGATTTGAGTGTGATCGACTGGGTATAGAAATCGTTCTCGGTCGCACCGGGGGCCGACAGGAAGTTCGAGGCCTGAATGGCCTGCAGCACTTCTGCCGCGGTCACGCCGCGTGCCGCGAGTTTTTTCGGGTCGATCCAGACGCGCATCGCATAGGTCGAGCCGCCGATGATCTGGATCTCGGCCACGCCCTGAATGGTGGACATACGGGGGCGGATGACTCGGTCGAGATATTCGGTCAGCTGTTCCTGCGTCATATTGGGATTGGTCGCGGCCAGATACATCAGCGCGAAGGTCATCCCCGTGCCCTTGACGATCTGCGGGTCTTCCGCGCCATCGGGCAGATCGGAGCGCACCTGCTGGACCTTGGCCAGCACTTCGGTCAGCGCCACATCGGGATTGGCACCGAGTTTCATATTGACCGAGACGGTGGAGACCGAAGGCCGCGACGAGGAGGTGACGAAGTCGATATTCTCGGTGGTGGCCACCGCCGCCGAGATCGGCGCGGTGATAAAGCCCTGAATGAGATCGGGCGCCGCCCCCGGATAGGTGGTGGTGATGGTCACCACGGTCTCGTCGACCTCGGGATATTCACGGACCGGCAGGTTGAAGAAGGCCTGCGCCCCGATCAACAGCATGAAGGCGCCGATGACCATCGACAGCACGGGCCGCCGGATGAAGATTTCGGTGAAATGCATGATCCGTCGTCCTTATTTCGAGGCGTCGGGCGCGATATCGCTACCCGGATCGGCGGGCAGGGTGATGGAATTGTCGATGGTGACGGTCGCCCCCAGATTAAGACGGTTCTGGCCGGCATTGACGATCTTGTCGCCCGCCGTCACGCCGTCGGTGATCTCGACCATATCGCCCGAACGGCGGCCCAGTTTCACGAAGACCTGTTTGACGATCTGGCGTGTCTCGCCATCGCTTTGCTCGTCGCGCACCGCATAGACGCTATCGCCATAGAGGCTCGAGGTGATGACGGTTTGCGGCAGGGCGATGACCCCGTCCTCGGTCGGCAGGATCACCCGCACCTGCAGGAACTGGCCGGGCGTCAGCGCGCGGTCCTCGTTGGGGATCATCGCTCGCACCCCGACCAGACGGGAATTGGCATCGATCTTGGGTTCGATCCCGACGATCTTACCCTCGCGGGTGATGCCGCCGATTTCGGAGGTCACCTGCACATCCTGACCCACCGAGACATTGCGGACCTGCTGCTCGGAGAGGGTAAAATCGACATGCATTTTCGAGGCATTTTGCAGCGTGGCATAGGTGGTGCCGACGGTGGCATATTCGCCCAGATCCACCTGCGGAATACCGATCGTGCCATCGAAGGGGGCCAGAAGCCGTTTGGTTTCAAGCACGGCTTTCAGCTTCTCGACGCTGGAATGGGCAGTGGTGGCATCGGCAATCGCGCTATCGAGTGTGGAGACGGCCGAAACGCCGCGGTCGCTGAGTTTCTGCGCCCGTTCAAGCGAGGTCTGCGCCAGTTCGAGCGAGGCCTGAGCCGCTGCCAGATCGGCGCGCTCCTGACGGTCGTCGATCTGCACGAGAAGATCGCCCTGTTTGACCTCCGCATTGGCGGTGAAGTTGATCTCGCGCACGATCCCTGCGGCCTCGACCGCCAGATCGGTGCCTTCGGCGGCATTGGCGGTGCCGATGGCTTCGATCCCCGGTGTCCATGTGACGGGGCGGACCTCGGTGACAGAGACCACGACGGGCGGAGCCTGCATCGTGGCGAAGAACTGACCGATCATTTTCTCGCGGAACAGGTTGAAACCGATGATACCACCGGCGACCACGATCAGAAGGATAATGGCAATGGTAGGGGAGAGGAGTCGTCTGAACATGGTGGCTCCGATTAGCCTGCGGGGAATAATAAGCATCGAACTGAACTATTGGGTTCAGTTAGGTCTTCTTATCTCTGTCACGTTTCTTTGAGCAAGCTTAAAGTTTTCGTGTGCCATAGGGGAAAGAAACTGTGGGTCAAATAACACTGACGCAAGGTAAATGCTGTATCGGCGCTGTTTCTTTTCCATGTTTGCGCAAACGTGTGTAACTGACCGCGTCTCAAACGCGTTAATGGACGGTAAGGGAGCAATATGCCATGCTGCAGGTGCAGCATTGCGCCGGCCCCGTCTGGTGTAGAAAGGTGACCCATGTTCTTCGATCCCACGGCTTCGGCCTCACTGCCTCTTGAAACTGCGTGGCTTGGCTGGGAAGCGCAGGCCGTGATCGCCATGCGCATGGCGGGAATGGCAGGGCTCTGGCATGCCGCGCCCGATGAAATGACCCGAATGGTTACCGAGAAAATCGATGCAGGTTTCGGCGCGACCGAAGCCGCCGCCCGCACCGTGTTTGCAGGGGGCACCATGGATCAGGCAATGCGTGCGATGGTGAAGGAATATAGCCGTCATACCTCGGATAATGTGCAGCGCCTATCCAAGCTGGGCCCCGCGCAGGTCTTCTGAAACCGCGTCGATGAATTTGAACGCCCCATGAAACCCGTGGGGCGTTTTCGCGTTCACCCTGTAATCACAGGAGTTCGCACGCATGTCACTGTCTCAGGTTGATGTAGAAGAGGTTCGCAGTCCCGAGCCGTTGGCTGTCGATACTGCGCAATTCCTGCGCATCTATGTGGTCGCCAACCCCAAATCCGGCCAGAATTCTCGGGCGCGAGAACCCATTGAAGCCGCTCTGGAAGTGTTTGGCGATGAGGCCAAGCTCTATCGCTGGGCGCCGGATGAGGAAGTTTCGAAAGCCGTGGACCGCGCGATTGCTGATGGCGCGGAACTGATCGTGGCCGCAGGGGGGGATGGCACCGTCATGGCCGTGGCGCAGGCGATGCTGGGCAAGAACGTCCCGATGGCGGTTCTGCCTTTGGGCACGTTCAACTTTTTCGCCCGCGGTCTGCGCCTGTCGGAGGATGCGACCGAAGCCGCGCGCCAGATCCTGAAAGGGGATACCCGCCAGATCAGGGTTGGCACTGTCGAGGGACAGGTGTTCCTGAACAATGCCTCGCTCGGGATCTATCCCAAGATCCTCAAAGCGCGCGAGGCGATCTATGCGCGCTGGGGTCGGCACCGGTTGGTGGCCTATTGGTCGGTGATCCGTACTTTCCTGAAATTCCAGAAACCTATGAAAGTTGAGTTCCGGACTGAGGATCTGCACGATACCCGCTCGACCCCACTGATTTTCGTGGCGCGCTCGGCCTATCAGCTGGATTTCTTCGGATTGCGCGGCGTGCGGGCGATCACCGATGACAAATTCGCCGTTCTCATCGCCAAGGGCAAGACCCGTGGCGAGCTGTTCCGGCTGGCATGGCGGCTGGTGACGCGGCAGGTGCAGGAGGGTCGGGATTACGATGTGCTGCGCTGCCGCGAGTTTACCGTCAGCCTGCTCGACAAACGTCGCGCGCTGCTGGCCTTTGATGGCGAAAAGGCACGGATGAACGCGCCTTTCGAATTCCGTATGCACCCCGAGCCGCTGACCATTGTTATCCCCGAGGAGAGCGAGGAGGCATGAGACGTATCATCCATCTCTCCGATCTCCATTTCGGAAAGACCGATCCACGGCTGGAGCGGCCTCTTCTGCGCAAGATCGACGAGCTTGCCCCTGATCTGGTGATCGTTTCGGGTGATTTTACCCAGCGTGCACGGCGCCATCAGTTTGCGCAGGCGCGCGCTTTTCTGAACCGGATCAAAGCGCCCGTGCTGGCGGTTCCGGGCAACCATGACACGCCGCTGGATAATGTTCTGGTGCGCTTTGTTACGCCGTGGCGGCGTTACCGGCAGGCGATCGACCGCGAGCTGGAGCCCGAATGGCGCGACGCGCGTGTGCATGTGGTCGGCGTGAACACCGTCAACCGGTTCAAATGGCAGCGCGGACGGATCGGCCCGCATACCATCCGCCGCGTGTGCAGCAGCTTTTCTGCAGTGCCGCGCGATGTTCTGCGAATCGTTGTGATGCATCATCCGCTCGAACATGGGCCGGAGACCGACAAGAAGTTGATGGAGGGTGCTTCCCACGCGCTCAGGCGGCTGTCGAAATGCGGTGCGGATATTGTTTTGTCGGGACATCTTCACGAGGGATCTGCCGCGCCATTCCACGCAGCGCCCGGGCTTTTGTTCGTGCAGGCGGGAACGGGGCTGTCGACGCGGCTGCGGGGCACTCCCAATATGTTCAATCTGCTGGAACACCAGTCGGCGGGCGAGGTGTCTATCACGCGCTATCTTTCGAGTTCTGAGGGAAAGTTTGCGCCGGAGGCCGTGCGGCATTTCCGCAAGACCGCGCAGGATTGGTCGGAGGTCGCTTCTCCAAGCCCGATCGAGGCGACCTCCCACGATATGATCCGGTCGGTGGCTTTTGCCCCGTAAGCTGTTTACCAAGCCTTAACCATCATCCGGCCATGCTATGCCTACTCCGTCAAAGAGGGGAGGGCACCATGCGTAGAGAATTTGCTGCTTGTGTGGTCACAGGATGTGCGATGCTCCTGCAAGGCTGTGGTGCCCAACCCGCCCCCCAGTTCTTCAATGCCGAACGCCACGAGATCACGCTCGACGGTATCCGCTTTGTGGTGTTTGACCGCGGAGGCGATGCCGAGGTGATCCGCATGGGGTATCTGACATTGCGCGAGCGTGATCGGGTGCCGCCCCTTATGCGTCGCGCGGCCGAAGCGACGACCGGTTGCAAGGTGACCGGCCCCTCGAGTGGCCCGCTCAGATCCCCCTCGCTGCCCGGGGATACGGGCGAGGCGAGGTTCCGGCTTGAGTGTGGGGCTTAATCCAGAAATTCGCGGATAATGTCCTCGAACTCGCGCGGTTTCTCGGCATGGAGCCAATGCCCGACGCCCTCGAGCCTGACCATGCTGTTCTGCGGGAAAAGCGCGTCGATCCTCGGCTGGAATTCGGGGCGGACATAGTCCGAAGCGCCGCCATAGACAAAAAGGGTCTCGCCGTTGAAGGAGCCTGTCACATCGGGGAAGCCGACGATCTTGTCCATCTCCCGTTCCAGCACATCAAGGTTCAGTTTCCACTGTGCAGGCTCGGATTTCAGATCCAGCGATTGCAGCAGGAAGGCACGCACGGGCTCGCTGGCAACGGTCTCCGATAGGCGGCGATTGGCCTCCGAGCGCAGTGTCAGCCCCTCCAGATCGAGGCCCTTCATCGCGCGCACCAGGGAGTTCTGTGAATGGGCATAACCCACCGGCGCGATATCGGCTACAATCAGCCGGTTGATCAGCTCCGGTCGCGTGAGCGCCAGCACCATCACCGCCTTGCCGCCCATCGAGTGGCCTAGCACGTCCATTTTGCCGCCATGCGCCTCGATCACTTGCGCGACATCCCCGGCCATATCGAAATAGCTCTGGCTGTCCAACTGAGGACTGTCGCCGTGATTGCGCTGGTCTACAGCCAGCACTTCGCGCCCGTCCGACAGGCGTTTCTGGATGACCCCCCAGTTACGGGCGGATCCGAAAAGACCGTGGACGATCAGAAGCGGGGGCTTGCCAGTGGGGCTACCTTGGGAGAGCACGTTCAACATGGGCCCATTGCTAGCGCGCGGGCCCGCGCAATGCCAGAGGTTTCAACGCTTGTCCCCATGCGGTCGCAGGGCTAGCTTGCCTGCAAAGGAGCCCGCGATGAACCCTGCCGAATTTCAAGACAAAGTGGATCATGTGTCTAGGCTGCTGGCCAAGCGGCTGGGGGCCAAGGGGGCGAGCCTTGGCGAACGGATCAACCACCGTGCCCGCGCGCTGCCACGCCGTGTGCGGGTGGCCGCCCGCGAGCTGGCGAGGCTCGAGCCGATGATGGGGGCGCCCAAGTTGATGAAACAGGTCGATCAGAAAAAGACCGACCGGAATTATCGTATCTGTATCAAGTATCTGGAGCCTCTGGGGGCGGAGCAGAGGCTGGTGCAGGGGGTGCTGAAGGTGATCACGGGGATCGTTTTCCTTATCGTGCTCACCGGTGGCGCGATGCTGGCTTATGCCATAGCCCACGGGCAGCTTTGAGAGGGCCGGCCCCGCTGCGGGCCGCCTGGCGATCCTGAGCGCGGATATGGAAAAGGCCCCGGAATTCCGGGGCCTTTTCGGTTGGTTCGAACCGGATCAGAGGTTCGGGTAGAGCGGGAACTTGGCGCAGAGTGCCGCGACTTCCTCGCGCACTTCGGCCTCGACCGCGTCGTTATTGTCTTCGCCATTAGCGGCCAGACCGTCCACGACCTTCACGATCATGCGACCGATCTGGCGGAACTCTTCTTCCTTGAAGCCGCGGGTGGTGCCTGCGGGGGTGCCCAGACGGACGCCCGAGGTCACGGTCGGCTTCTCGGGGTCGAAGGGCACGCCGTTCTTGTTGCAGGTGATGTGCGAACGGCCCAGAGCCTTGTCGGTCGCGTTGCCCTTCACGCCTTTCGGGCGCAGGTCAACCAGCACGACATGGGTGTCGGTGCCGCCGGTGACGATGTTCAGGCCACCTTTCATCAGCTCGTCCGAAAGAGCTTGCGCATTTTTCACGACCTGCTCGGCATAGACCTTGAACTCGGGGCGCAGCGCCTCGCCGAAGGCCACGGCTTTCGCCGCGATCACATGCATCAGAGGACCACCCTGAATGCCCGGGAAGATGGCCGAGTTGATCTTCTTGGCGATCGCCTCGTCATTGGTCAGGATCATGCCGCCACGCGGACCACGCAGGGTCTTGTGGGTGGTGGTGGTGGCCACATCGGCATAGGGGAAGGGCGAGGGGTGCTGACCGCCTGCGACCAGACCGGCAAAGTGCGCCATATCGACCATCAGCAGAGCGCCAACCGAGTCGGCGATCTCGCGCATTTTGGCGAAGTCGACCTGACGCGGGATGGCCGAACCACCGGCGATGATCAGCTTCGGCTTGTGCTCGTTGGCCAGTTCCTGGATCTGGTCATAGTCGATACGCTCATCCTGACGGCGCACGCCATATTGCACGGCGTTGAACCATTTGCCCGACTGGTTGGGCTTGGCACCGTGGGTCAGGTGGCCGCCTGCATCCAGCGACATGCCCAGAATGGTGTCGCCCGGCTGCAGCAGGGCGGTGAACACACCCTGGTTGGCCTGCGAGCCCGAGTTCGGCTGGACGTTGACATATTCACACCCGAACAGCTGCTTTGCGCGCTCGATGGCGAGGTTTTCGGCAACATCGACGAACTCGCAGCCGCCGTAATAGCGCTTGCCCGGATAGCCTTCGGCATATTTGTTGGTCAGAACCGAGCCCTGGGCTTCCATCACCGCTGCCGAGACGATGTTCTCGGAGGCGATCAGTTCGATCTCGTCGCGCTGGCGGCCAAGCTCGTTGCGGATCGAGCCAAACAGCTCGGGGTCACGGGTTTCAAGGCTTTCGGTGAAGAAGCCTGCATCACGCTGTTCGGTCATCTCTCGGATCTCCCGGGTAAGGAATTTTCGTGCACCGTTTATCGCAGAAAATCTCTGGCGGAAAGCGCTATAGGCGACAAATATGCGACGAATGGCGGCAGGGGGAGGACTTGCGGTCGGGATTGTATTGCCTTTCATGCCCGTGCTTGATCTATCTTCGGGTCGAATGAAGGAGAAGGCTCGTGCGCTTTCGCAATAAAATCCATTTCACCGCATCGCGTGGCGAGGTTGCGCAGACAGCGCTCAAGGCGCTTACCGCGCATTACGGCCAGTGCGCGGTGACACAGGCCGAGGTGCTGGTGGCTCTGGGCGGCGACGGGTTCATGCTGCAGACCCTGCATGAGGGGCTGGATCTGCCCGTCTACGGGATGAATCGCGGCACGGTCGGCTTTTTGATGAATAAATATGGTTTCGAGGATCTCGAGGCGCGGCTGGAGGCTGCGGAAGAGGCCGTGATCCATCCGCTCTCGATGACTGCCCAGACCGCGGATGGCGAGATCCACAAGGCGTTGGCAATCAACGAGGTCTCGCTTCTTCGTGCTGGTCCGCAGGCGGCGAAACTCCGGATCTCGGTGAACGGGCGCGAACGGATGAGCGAGCTGATCTGCGACGGGGCGATCCTGTCCACGCCCGCCGGATCGACGGCCTATAACTACTCGGCGCATGGGCCGATCCTGCCGATCGGGGCAGGGGTGCTGGCGCTGACCGGTATCGCGTCCTTCCGGCCCCGCAGATGGCGCGGGGCGATTCTGCCCGATCAGGCGAAGGTCCGGTTCGAGGTGCTGGAACCGATGAAGCGGCCTGTGATGGCAGATGCCGATTCCCGTTCGGTGCATCCGGTCAAATGGGTCGAGATCGAGCTGGAGCGCCGCATCTCGCACCGTATCCTCTTCGATCCGGGGCATGGTCTGGAAGAGCGGCTGATGAACGAGCAATTCGCCTGAATGCTCATTCTTCGGTCGCGCGCCATGTCTCCAGCTTGCGGTAGAGCGTCGAGGGCGCCACTTGCAGCCCGCGCGCTGTCTGCGGCACGGACTGATCGTTCCGGGCGAGCCGGTATTCGATGATCCGCCGTTCGATCTGGGCAAGGCTTTCCCCATCGAACGCTGCCAGCGCGTCGAGCGGCGTATCATTCTGCGGGGGCGGTTCGCTGATCTGCGGCAGCATGTCGAGCGTCAGCGCATCCCCGTCATTGAGGATCACGGCCGAGCGGATCATGTTCATCAACTCGCGCACATTTCCCGGCCAGAGGGCGGTTTGCAGGCGATGCAATGTCTGCTCCGGAATGGTGGTGAAGCCCCGCTGTTCCTGTGCGGCGAATTTCCGAAGGAAATGTTCGGCCAGCGGGCCAATGTCCTCGCGTCTCTCGCGAAGGGGCGGGATATGAAGTGCCACAACGCAGAGCCGGTAGAGCAGATCAGCACGCAGTTTGCCCTGCTCTACGGCGTCCTGCTGCGGGATGTCCGAGGCGCTGAGGATGCGCAGATCAACTTGTCTCTCGGTCGGACTGCCGACAGGGCGGACCTTTTGGTTCTGCAAGAATCTCAGTAATTTGCCCTGAAGCGCGGTGTCGAGCTCGGTCAGCTTGTCGAGAAACAGCGTGCCGCCATCGGCGCGGATGGCAGCCCCCGCATGATCGGAGATTGCACCGGGTAGCGCCCCGCGCATATGGCCGAACAGCTCGGATTCAAAGCGGTCAGCCCGGATGGCCGAGCAGTCGAAGACCACGAACGGGTTGCCCGCGCGCGGAGATAGCCGGTGGATGGCCTCGGCACAGATTTCCTTACCGGTGCCGGATTCGCCCACGATCAGGACCGAGGCATCCGAGGTCGCCGTCTGCCGGATACGGTCGTAAAGCGCGGCCATCTGTTCGGACTGACCGATAAAGGCGCCCACCGCCCCCGGAGACGGGCTGCCACTGGCGCGCTGGCCGCGGATTTGCGCCAGCGCGCGGTTTATCGCGGACTGTAGGCGCGGCTCGCTCACCGGTTTTGTCAGGTAATCGAACACGCCAGCGCGCATCGCTGTCACCGCGCGCTCTGCCATGCGTTCGGCGGTGATGACGATGATCTGGGTATGGGGAGCTTCTGCGCGCATCTGCGCGATCAGATCCATCCCGTCGCCATCCGGCAGCATCAGATCCAGAAGGACAAGCGGGTAGGGGTGCTGGGCAAATAGCGCCATTGCCTGTCTGGTATTCTCGGCAGAATGGGGCACCAGCCCCATCTTCTGCAACTGGGCCATATAGACATGCTGCACGCTGGCAATATCCTCGACAACCAGAACAGGGGTCGGGTTGGGGTCGGGAAGGGGCACAGGAGCAGAATTCATCATACCGGCTGTTCTTCGGCTAATGGGCAAGTGATACAGGATACTGTTTCTTTTATCGTAACAATCGCGAGGTTCATAAACCTAATTGCCCCAAGGATGCCCTGCGGACTGCCTTTCCGCCTTGGGTTGAGTTGCGTCCGGGGCAGATCAAACGCCGCATCCTTCCGAAAATCTGTCCGGCGGGGGGAGGCTGCGAGAAAGAGGTCTGATTTGATCATGTGCGCTTAAAAGGACTCTATGTTTCCCAGTCCTAGCGCACGGATCTTTGAAAAAGGTTATCAGGCCAGCATCGGGTGGATATGCAGGCACCGGGGGCAGGTCCCGCGGTGCCTGGCAGAGGATTCAGGCGGTTTTGGGCAGTCCCAGACCGTGCAGCGCCTCTTCGATTTCGGTCAGGACCGCTGGGTCATCGATTGTGGCGGGAAGCTTGTAGGGCTGGCCATCCGCGATCTTGACCATCGTCGCGCGCAGGATCTTGCCGGAGCGCGTTTTGGGAAGCCGGTCGACCACGCAGGCGGTCTTGAAGGCCGCTACGGGGCCGATCTTCTCGCGTACGAGGCCGAGGCATTCGCGGACGATCTCGTTATGTGCCCGCCCGCAGCCCGCATTGAGGCATAAAAACCCGAGCGGCATCTGGCCCTTCAGCGCGTCCGAGACCCCGATCACCGCGCATTCCGCCACATCGGGATGGGAGGCCAGAACCTCCTCCATCGCGCCAGTCGAGAGGCGGTGGCCCGCCACATTGATGACGTCATCGGTGCGGGCCATGATATAGACATAACCGTCCGCATCGATATAGCCCGCATCGCCTGTCTCGTAAAAGCCTGGGAAATGTTCCAGATAGCTTTTGCGGAACCTGTCCTCGGCATTCCACAGCGTGGGCAGCGTTCCGGGGGGCAGAGGCAGTTTGATGGCAATCGCGCCCAGTTCGCCCTGTGGCATGGGATTGCCCTCATCATCGAGGATATGGATGTCATAGCCCGGCATCGGCACCGAGGGGCTGCCCGGTTTGGTGGGTAGGGTCTCGATGCCGATGGGATTTGCCGCGATGGCCCAGCCGGTCTCGGTCTGCCACCAGTGGTCGACCACCGGCACGCCCAGATGTTTCTGCGCCCATTCCACCGTCGCGGGGTCGGCCCGCTCGCCGGCTAGGAAGATCGCCTGCAGGTCATGCAGCTTGTAGCGCCGGATCCATTCGCCATCGGGGTCCTCGCGGCGGATGGCGCGAAGGGCTGTGGGCGCGGTGAAGAAGCTCTTGATCCGCTGGTTCTGGATGATGCGCCAGAAGACGCCCGGATGCGGCGTGCCTACGGGTTTGCCTTCGAACACCACCGTGGTGGCACCTGCCAGAAGCGGTCCGTAGCAGATATAGCTATGGCCCACGACCCAACCCACATCCGAGGCCGCCCAGAACCTGTCGCCCGCTTCGATATTGTAGATCGCCTTCATTGACCATTGCAGCGCGACCAGATGGCCCGCCGTATGGCGCACCACGCCTTTGGGCTGGCCGGTGGTGCCGGAAGTGTAGAGGATATAGGCGGGATGGTTGCCCTCAACCGGCACGCATTCGGCAGGGCGCACGCCATACTGGAAACCGTGCCAGCTGAAATCGCGCCCGTCGACGAGCTTGGCGACCTCCTGCTCGCGTTGCAGGATGACGCAGAATTCGGGTTTATGGGCGGCCTGATCGATCGCCTGATCCAGCAGCGGCTTGTAATGGACCACCCGATTGGGCTCGAGCCCGCAGGAGGCGGCGATGATCGCCTTGGGGGTGCAATCATCGATCCTTACCGCCAACTCGGTGGCGGCAAAGCCCCCGAAGACGACCGAATGGATCGCGCCCAGCCGTGCCACGGCGAGCATGGCGATCACGGCTTCGGGGATCATCGGCATATAGATGATGACGCGGTCGCCTTTTTCGATGCCACGCATCCGCAAGGCTCCTGCAAGCGAGGCAACGCGGTTCTGTAATTCCTTATAGGTGATACCCTTGGTCGAATGGGTGATCGGGCTTTCGTGCTGGATCGCAATCTGGTCGCCGCGCCCTGCCTCCACATGGCGGTCGACGGCGTTCCAGCAGGTATTCACCATCCCGTCGCTGAACCATTCATAAACGGGGGCCTTCTCGTCGAACAGGGCCTTGCTCGGGCGTTTCTCCCAGTCGATGCCGCGGGCGGCCTGCATCCAGAACCCGTCCGGATCCGCCTTCCAGCCCTCATAGACCTCTTTATAATTCATGGGTTCCTCCTCCTACCTCCCTATTTGGTAGGATGCAGGACGAACCCTAGCAACAATGTTACCGCTGAAGTTGCGCCTTTGCCGAAAATATTTGCATAGTCATGCGTAGAAATACGCGAATAATTTGCAAATTGACGAAGGGGAAGGCGGGCCCTGTAAATTCTGTCGATATTTGCAAAGCGCATGAAAAAGCGGGACGCCCGAGAGCGCCCCGCTTTCCGGAAACCGGTGCCGATCAGCTGTAATGCGCGACCGGCGTGCCCGCGATGGCCGACATGTTCAGAAGACCGCGGGTGGTGATCGACGGCGTCACGATATGGGCCTTGTTGCCCATGCCCATCAGGAGCGGGCCGACTTCGAGCCCGTTGGCCTTCATCTTCAGGATGTTACGCACACCCGAGGCCGCATCTGTATTGGCAAAGACCAGCACGTTGGCGGCGCCCTGCATACGCGAGCTGGGCAGCAGGCGCTCGCGGACCGATGCGTCGAGTGCCGCGTCCACATGCATCTCGCCCTCGAAGCAGAAATCGACCTCATGCGCTTCGAGCAGATCCATCGCCTCGCGCATCCGGCGGCCCGAGTCGGTGTCGAGATTGCCGAACTGGCTATGCGAGCAGAGCGCGATCTTCGGTTCCAGACCGAAGCGACGCACATGGCGAGCCGCGCCGATCACCGCTTCCATGATCTGGAGCGGCGTGGGCGAATGGTGCACATGCGTATCGGCAATGAACAGCGGCTCGTCCTCGAGGATCATCAGCGACAGCGCCCCCACCGGATGCAGGCCCCCGCGCGCAAGGATCTCGCGCACATATTTCAGGTGCCAGCCATATTGGCCGAAGGTGCCGCAGATCATCGAATCCGCCTCGTTACGATGCACCATCACGCCCGCAATCGCGGTGGTATTGGTGCGCATGATCGCCCGCGCCAGATCGGGCGTGGTGCCACGGCGCGCCATCAGCTCGTGATAGGTGCCCCAGTAATCGCGGTAGCGCGGGTCGTTCTCGGGGTTCACGATCTCGGTCTGGTTGAGATCCAGCGTGAGGCCCGCCCGTTCGCAGCGCATCTGCATGACCTCCGGACGGCCGATCAGGATCGGCGTATCGGTGGTTTCCTCGATCATCGCCTGCGCCGCGCGCAACACGCGCTCGTCCTCGCCCTCGGCAAAGACGATCCGGCGCGAGGCCTGGGCTGCGGCCTCGAAGACCGGACGCATGAGCAGGGCGGATTTGAAGACCGAGCTATCGAGCTTCTGCTTGTAGGCCTTGATATCGGGCAGCGGGCGCTCGGCCACGCCGGTTTCCATCGCGGCCTTTGCCACAGTGGTCGCCACGATGCCCATCAGACGCGGATCGAAGGGCTTGGGGATCAGATAATCCACCCCGAAGGTCAGCTTTTCGCCCTGATAGGCCGCGGCCGCCTCGGCAGAGGTGGTGATACGCGCCAGTTCGGCGATCCCTTCGACGCAGGCGATCTTCATCGCGTCATTGATCTCGGTCGCACCCACATCCAGCGCACCGCGGAAGATGAAGGGGAAGCAGAGCACGTTATTGACCTGGTTCGGATAATCCGACCGGCCCGTGGCCATGATCGCATCGGGCGCCACTGCGCGCACCTCTTCGGGCATGATCTCGGGGGTGGGGTTGGCCAGCGCGAGGATGATCGGCTGTTTGGTCATCTTCGCGACCATCTCGGGCTTCAGGACACCCGGACCCGACAGGCCGAGGAACAGATCCGCACCGTCGATCACCTCGTCGAGGGTCCGCAGGTCGGAGTTCTGAGCATAGGCGGCCTTATGCGGGTTCATGTCTTCGTTGCGGCCCTCATGGACCAGACCATGAAGGTCGCACAGCCAGACATTCTCGCGCTTCACACCGAGTTTGAGCAGCATGTTGAGGCAGGCAATGCCCGCAGCCCCGCCACCGGTGGACACGATCTTGATATCCTCGGGCTTTTTGCCCGCGATCTTCAGCGCGTTGGTGACAGCCGCGCCCACCACGATGGCGGTGCCGTGCTGGTCGTCATGGAAGACCGGAATATTCATCCGCTCGCGGCAGATCTTTTCCACCACGAAACAGTCGGGGGCCTTGATGTCCTCGAGGTTGATCGCGCCGAAAGTGGGCTCCATCGCGCAGACGATCTCGGCCAGTTTCTCGGGGTCGGATTCGTTCAGCTCGATATCGAAACAGTCGATATTGGCGAATTTCTTGAACAGAACCGCCTTACCTTCCATCACGGGTTTCGAGGCGAGCGCGCCGATATTGCCAAGGCCCAGAACGGCGGTGCCGTTCGAGACCACGGCCACAAGATTGCCGCGCGCGGTGTAGCGGGCGGCATCTTTCGGCTCTGCTTTGATCTCGAGGCAGGCCTCGGCCACGCCGGGGCTATAGGCACGGGAAAGGTCGCGACCGTTTGCCATGGGCTTGGTTGCGCGGATCTCCAGCTTACCGGGCTTGGGGAATTCGTGGTAGTCGAGCGCCGGATGGCGCGGCTTGTCGGACCGGATGTCTTCCATTCTTGCCTCCGATGAGAGTTGGTTTGGTATTAAACTATTTTCTCGTGGGGTCAAATGGCTGTTGGGGCGAATTGTCGCAGGTCTCGCGCGGGCCGCATCACTTCGGCGTGGGGGCGGGCCGTCTGTGCGGGGAGGCGGGGCCTTGCATCGCCTGTCTACTCGGCGCAGAGTCCGGTCAAACAGTCTGCTGACCCGGAGATGATGGGATGACGCTTCTCGATGCTGCGCGCAAGGTGCGCGAAAATGCCTATGTGCCCTATTCCAACTTCAAGGTCGGGGCGGCGCTACGCACGGCCTCGGGAACGGTCTATGTGGGCGTGAATGTCGAGAACGTGGCCTATCCCGAAGGCACCTGCGCCGAAGCGGGCGCGATTGCGGCAATGGTCGCGGCAGGTGAGACCGAGCTGGCCGAAGTCGCCGTCATTGCCGATAGTCCGACGCCCGTCCCGCCCTGTGGCGGCTGCCGCCAGAAGCTGGCCGAATTCGGCGCCAAAGACACGCCGGTTACGCTGGGCACGTTGTCGGGTGCCACGCTGAAGACGACAATCGGCGATCTGCTGCCCGGCCAATTCGACAAGAGCCATATGGACAACGCCTGATGGATGCGCGCCGTGTGATCGAGACGGTCCGCGATGGCTGTGGCCTGAGCGTGGAGGCCGCTGAATGGTTCACTCGCGGG
This sequence comes from Thioclava kandeliae, assembly GCF_040297545.1. Classification (NCBI taxonomy): domain Bacteria; kingdom Pseudomonadati; phylum Pseudomonadota; class Alphaproteobacteria; order Rhodobacterales; family Paracoccaceae; genus Thioclava; species Thioclava kandeliae. The sequence goes on along the minus strand of NZ_JAYWLC010000005.1, from coordinate 41,098 downwards.
CTGGTGGACGGCTCGGTTGGAGATGCGCAGGCAGGGGCCTTTGCGATGGCTGTCCTGTGTCGCGGGATCGGCACCTCGGGACGGGTGGCGCTGACCGAGGCCATGCGCGACAGCGGCCGCGTCATGCGCTGGGATTTGGGCGGGCCGGTGGTCGACAAACATTCGACAGGCGGTGTGGGTGATTGCACCTCGCTCCTGCTGGCACCGGCGCTTGCGGCCTGCGGGGCCTATGTGCCGATGATTTCGGGACGGGGTCTGGGCCATACGGGCGGCACGCTCGACAAGCTGGAGGCCATTCCGGGCTATACGGTCAATCCCGACGAAGAAAGCTTCCGCGATCTGGTGGCCGCGGTCGGCTGTGCGATTATCGGCGCCAATGACCGGATCGCGCCCGCAGACAAGCGCCTTTATGCGATCCGCGACATCTCCGGCACAGTGGAAAGCATCGACCTGATCACCGCCTCGATCCTGTCGAAGAAGCTGGCGGTGGGGCTTGATGCATTGGTGCTGGATGTAAAAACTGGCTCGGGCGCGTTCATGGCGGGGCATGACCAGTCCCTCGGTCTGGCGCAGGCGCTGGTCGATACGGCCAATGGCGCGGGCTGCCGCACCTCGGCGCTGATCACCGATATGAACCAGCCTTTGTCCTTCGCGGCCGGCAATGCGCTCGAGATCATCGAGGTGATGGAAACGCTGACCGGCAATCAGGTCAATGAGGCGCTGTGGGATGTGGTCTCGGCCCTGGGTGGCGAGGCTTTGCTGCTTGCGGGGCTGGCCAAGACAGCCGATGAGGGATCGGCGCGGATTGATGCCGCACTCGAGAGCGGGCGCGCGGCCGAGGTCTTCGGGCGGATGGTGGCTGGGCTTGGCGGGCCCAATGATTTCGTCGAACATTATCTCGACCGGCTTCCCTCTGTGCCGGTAATGCGTCCTGTGCCGGCACCGCGCCGTGGCTATATCGCGCGGATCGACACGCGCGCCTTGGGCGAGACGGTGGTGCAGCTGGGCGGCGGGCGGATGAATGCGGGCGATCGCATCAATCCGGGCGTCGGCCTGTCGAGCCTTGCGATGATCGGCGAGGACCGCGAGCCGAACGAGCCGCTGGCGATGGTTCATGCCGCCACTCCCGAGGCCGCCGAACGCGCGGTTGCGCGGGTGCAGGCCGCCTATCAGCTGAGCGACAGCCGCCCCGAAGAGCCACCGCTGATCCATGAGAGGCTTGCCTGATGACCCGCGCCTTCCTGATCGTGATGGACAGTGTGGGGATTGGTGGTGCCCCCGATGCCGATGCGTTTTTCAATGATGGCACACCCGATACCGGCGCCAATACGCTCGCCCATATCGCGCAGGCCTGTGCGCAGGGGCGTGCCGAAGACGGGCGCTCTGGCCCGCTGCGGATGCCAACGCTCGACCGGTTGGGGCTGGGGGCGGCGGTGCGGCTCGCCTCGGGCGAGGTGGCCCCCGGGCTTGGGGCCGAACCGCAAGGGGCATGGGGCGCGGCCAGCGAGATCTCCAAGGGTAAGGACACTCCTTCGGGTCATTGGGAGCTGGCGGGTGTTCCCGTGCCATGGGACTGGGGCTATTTCCCCGACAAACAGGACAGCTTCCCGCCGGATCTGGTGGACTTCGTGGCGCGATGCGCGGGCACGGAAGGGATCTTGGGCAATTGCCATGCCTCGGGCACCAATATCATCGAGGATCTGGGCGACGCGCATATCCGCACGGGCTGGCCCATCTGCTATACCTCTGTCGATAGCGTCTTCCAGATTGCGGCGCATGAGGAGACCTTCGGCCTCGAGCGTCTTCTGCAGCTTTGCCGCGACATCGCCCCGCGTCTGCACGGGATGAAAATCGGGCGGGTCATCGCGCGGCCCTTCACCGGCAGCGAAGGCAGGTTTATCCGTACACCCAACCGCCGCGATTTCGCCATTGCTTCGCCCGCCCCCACGCTTCTGGACTGGACGCACGATGCGGGCCGCACGACCCATGCAATTGGCAAGATCGGCGATATCTTCAGCCATCGTGGCATTGCCCATCTGCACAAGGGCAAGAATGATGCCGATCTGATGGACCATCTGGTGCGGCTGGGGACAGAGGCGGAAGAGGGCAGTCTGACCTTTGCCAATTTCGTCGAATTCGACAGTCTCTGGGGGCATCGGCGCAATGTGTCGGGCTATGCGCGGGCGCTCGAATGGTTTGATCGGGGGGCGGCGCGCTTCCTCGAGACGCTGCGTCCGGGCGATCTGGCGATCTTCACCGCCGATCATGGCAATGACCCGACCTGGGCGGGCACCGACCATACCCGCGAGCGGGTGCCCGTGCTCGCGGCGGGGCTCGGGGTGCGGGCGCTGGGGCAGGTGGGGTTTGTCGATGTGGCGGCCTCGGTTGCCGGCCATCTGGGCCTTTCCGTGCCAGCTATGCAAAAAACGGGGAACAGCTTCCTTTTGCACAGTCCCGTTTGATAGCATAAGGGACAGACCGAACCGTTCCGCAGGGAAAGCCACAAGAAGGAGAGGCCAATGGGCCAGCATCTCACCGTCGTCGATCACCCGCTCGTCCAGCACAAGCTGACGCTCATGCGCAAGGCCGATACCTCCACCGCATCCTTCCGCCAGCTGCTGCGCGAGATCAGCCTGCTTCTGGCCTATGAGGTCACCCGCGATCTGGAACTGACCACCTTGCGCATCGACACCCCGATGCAGCCGATGGATGCGCCGATCCTCGAAGGCAAGAAGCTGGCACTGGTGTCGATCCTGCGCGCGGGCAACGGGCTTCTGGACGGGATCCTTGAGCTGATCCCCGCCGCGCGCGTAGGGTTTGTGGGCATGTATCGCGACCCCGAGACGCTCCAGCCGGTGGAATATTACTCCAAACTGCCGAACCTTCTGGAAGAGCGCATGACCATCGTGGTCGATCCGATGCTGGCCACGGGCAATTCCTCGGTCGCCGCCATTGATCTGGTCAAGAAGAAGGGCGCCAAGAACATCATCTTCCTCTGCCTGCTGGCAGCCCCGGAAGGCGTGGCCCGCATGAAGGAAGCCCATCCCGATGTGCCGGTTGTGACGGCGGCGCTCGACGAATGCCTCAATGACCACGGTTATATCGTGCCGGGTCTAGGGGATGCGGGTGACCGTATCTTTGGCACCAAATAAGCCATTTGAGCTTTACTTGCGGCCCGTCCTCATTCATCTTTAGGTAACTTCTACCTCGAGGATGGAATATGCGTATGGGCCGCCTGTTGACGAGCACTGTGATCCTAGCGGTTCTGGGCACGGCCGGAGCCGCTTTCGCCCAAGAGAGCGCCCCCGCCGAACTTCCTCCTGCCTCCTACAAGGGGCGGCAATATGTGGATAGTCAGGGCTGCGTCTTCGTGCGGGGTGGCTTTGGCAATGTGGTGCGCTGGGTGCCGCGCGTGAATCGTGACCGCACGCCGATCTGTAACTACAAACCTACTTTCGGCAGCAATGAGAAGGTTCTCGATATCGCGAAATCCGCGCCCGAGGCCACGCCTGCGCCCGTGGAGAAACCCGCGCCCGCGCCGAAAATGGCCGCCAGCACGCCTGCCGCGAAACCCGCCGCCAAGCCCGCGTCCGATCCTCTGGCAGGCTATAAGGGCGGGCGGAATGCGCCGATGCCCACCATCGCGCTGACCACCACTCCGCCGCGGATCGGACGTGCGGTTGCGACAGCGCAGCCCGTGCCTGCCGCAGGTCAGGTGCCCGCCCCCGTTCCCGGCGCGCCGAGCCGCGTGGCCCCCACGGTCCTTGCCCAGAGCACTCCTGCGGCGTCGGGCTATGTCTCCCCCTATATGCTGCAGGGCGCAGCGCCTGCCGTGACGATCGCCAGCACACAGGTGGTCGCAGGTGCAACGACGAGTTGCCCCAACAGCCCCGCCCAGGCCACCCGTTATATGCTCAGCGATGGGCGCTCCGTGTTGCGCTGTGGCGCTCCGGTGCAGGATCCGGCCAGCTTCATCAACACCGCGAATGTCGGCAACCTGACAGTCCGGACGAGCAGCAACCCGTCGGGCGGTTACCAGTCGCCCTATGTCGCCGGTGGTGTGGCGGTGGCACAAAACGCCCCGGTTCCGTCGCGCGCCAAGATCAACCATAACACCACCCGTCTGCCCGCACCGGTGCCGAGCAGCACCGAGACCGTGACGGTCGGGGCCAGTTCGCAGCAAGCCTATGCCGCTAGCTCGCCCTATGCGATCCCGCGCGAGGTCTATGTGAAGACGCCGAATGCGCCGGTAAGCCTCGCGCCGGTGGCGATTTCCTCCTCGAACCCGGGCGGATACGAGCCCGCCTTCGATGATGGTCGCCTGAACCCGTTCCGCGGGCCGCGCACGGCCTCGGGCGATGCGCAGATGCGTCAGCTCTGGGATGACTCCGTGCCCGCCAAGCTGATCCCCTATCCTACGGCCTATGCTGCCCCCCAGCCGTCCGTGCAGGTCTCTGTCTCGTCAAAATCCCCGCGCAGCGCACCCGCGCCGAAAACGCGCAAGGTGGTCGCCTCGGGGCGCTTCGTGCAGGTTGGGGCCTATGCGGATGCCTCGAATGCGGCCTCGGCCAAGGCCCGCCTGCGGGCCAGCGGTCTGCCGGTGGCCTCGAGCCGCACGTCCAAGGGGCTAGTGATCGTCTATGCGGGTCCCTTCGATGGCGGTTCCATTTCCGGTGCTCTGGGCACGGCCCGTCTGGCCGGTTTCCGCGACGCCTATATCCGCTAAGGGTTCGACCGATCTGTAAGAAAGCCGGCCCCGTGAGGCCGGCTTTTTCATTCGGTGTTGCAAATATCCTGTAATGCGACCCACTGGCTGTCATCGAGAAGCGGCATCGGGGCAGGGGCGCCCTTGAACGGATCTGCCTCGATCAGGGGCTGCACCTTTTCGCCCGAGGGATCGAGCGCATAGGCATAGGGGGTCGAGGAGACGCCGACCGTCTTGAAGGCCGCCAGCAGCGCGGTGCTGTCGGGCAGTGGTGCGGATTGATCCAGCATCACACTGTCATAGCCCGTCAGATCATCGCTCCCCAATGCCCCCGTTGTCAGGAGCCGGAACGCCGCGCCGATCCCCGCCCAATCGAGCAGCCGCCGCAGCGGATCATGCGCCTGAGCATCGACCTCGGCGGTGATGATCGCGCCCGCGGCCACCTCAGGGGTATCGTATTTCTCCAAGAGATCCTGACCCATGATCACGATCCCGCCGGGCAACCAGCGCACACCGCTCACACCTTCGGGCAGAACGGCAATGCCTGCGGTGCCGGGAATGCGGGCGGCCAGCTTGCGCAGGGCTTCGTTGCCTGCCTCGCCGCCACAGGGGGCGCCTGTGCGTTTGACGAGATCGCGTAGCAGATGCTGACCGATCTCCTGACGTGTCGGGGGCGGGGCCACGGAGGCCGCATGGCTGATCAGTGCGCTGGGGAGCCAGAAGCCCCCCCCACCCAGCACAGCCACCGCGAGACTGGCATAGAGCACGCCGCGCAGCCGTCCAGGATGGGGTTTGCGCGCGGCGATCACTTGATGGACGCGCTCGATGGCGTCGATCATCGTTTCTTCCTCGATCTCGAGGCGTTCATCGGTCTCTTCGGAGGGCGCATAGATGGCGGGACGCTTGCCCGGATTGATCCGGACCATTGCCGGCAGCGACCAATGCGAGATGAAGCGGGTTTCCTTGACCTCGGACAGGACCAGAGAGGCGCGACCGAAAGAGAGGATGACCTCTTGCGGAGCGGCCTCGGCACTTTGTGTCCAGCGACCAGTCGCCTCGAGGCGATCATATTTCGGTAGGGAAACCATCTGCTACGTTTCTGTTCTTATCATTGCCATTAAAGATAGACGAACGCGGTGCAGGGTCAATCAGGTTGATTGCCGTGTCTTATGGGAAGGAGGCGAATCCCATTGCCCAAAGCCGGCATTGTGCGGCAGATTGGGGGAATGATCGTCTCGCATGGCCGCCGCTATATATTCGTCCATATTCCCAAGACTGCGGGCACGGCGCTTGCGCTCGCGCTGGAGGCGCGGGCGATGGCCGATGATCTGATGATCGGGGACACGCCCAAGGCCCTGCGTCGCCGCAAGCGTGTGGACGGGATGCGGATGGCGGGGCGGAAGTGGAAACATGCCACACTGTCGGACGGGATCGGTCTCTATACGCCCGAGGAAGCGCGCCGGTATTTTACCTTCACGCTGGTGCGCAACCCGTGGGACAGGTTGGTGAGCTACTATCACTGGCTGCGGGGGCAGGGCTTCGACCATGGGGCGGTGCATGCGGCAAAGACCTATGGTTTCGGGGCGTTTCTTGCCCAACCGCTGATCCGGCGCAGCCTTCAGGCGCATTCCTACGCCAGCTATATGCGGCTGCCCGATGGAGGGCTGTGCTGTAGCAGCTTCATCCGGCTCGAGCATTTTGTCGAGGATGTAGCGGCGCTGGAGGCGCATTTGGGGTTTGCGCTTGGCGTCTTGCCTGTCGCCAACCGTTCCGAGCGCGAGGCGGATTACCGTCGGTATTATGATTCTTCCTCGGTCGATCTTGTGGCCGAGATCTGCGCCGAGGATATCGCGCAATTCAACTATAAATTTAATCGTTAACGGACTGAATTTCTAAATGGATGCCTCATTTCGAAGCTTTTGTCTTTAAAGAGAAGGGTTTCCGTAAGGTTTCGCCTTTAATTAACCTTAATTGCGCCGTCGTATTTCCACTACGCAAGGTTGAAACTAGCGTCAGTTCCCCTCGGAGTTGAGGGACTTAGCGATGGAGTTTGGTTGTGTTTGGGTTGAGAACTGGTTCGGAAGTAAAAAATCCTGCTGTGCGGTCTGCCTTCGACACGCGGCCAAATGCACGGCAGATGTTCGCCGCATCTTCGGAAGGCAAGACAGAAGGGCTCTGTGAAGGGACACTGGTGCTGACCAAATTCGGGTGGCGCGCGGTCGAGACGCTTCAGGCCGATGACGAGGTCATGACGTTCGATCATGGATATCGACCCTTGCGCCGGATCGCACGGTCGCTGTCTTTGGCGGGGAGCGCGGATTGTCCCGATCACGGACAGCTCGTTGCGGTTCCGGCACAGGCTTTGGGTAATCGCGATGCGATCGTCTTGCAGCCAAACCAATATGTGATGATCGAGAGCGATATGGCCGAGGATGCGTTTGGCGATCCCTTCGTTCTGGTGCCTGCCCATGCGCTCACCGGCTATCGCGGTATCGCGCGGGCCGATACTGCACAGCGCCTGTCCGTCTACACGCTGCAATTTGCCGATGACGAGGTCATCTATGTTAACGGGGCGGGGCTGGTGCATTGCGGCGGCACTTCGACCGCAGGGCTAGAACAGCTGATCGGGGGCAATCTGCCCTCCTATATCTCCCTTCCTGTCGAGGCGGCGCGTGCCGTGATTGACGCGCTCAAGGAAGGGGATGAAACCGGCCAAGAGGATGACGCCGCGCTCTGAAAAGCGCGGCGTTGGTTTATGCCGGAGCGCAAGGCTGCCACCTCCCTCCGGCATGCCTTTTGCTGATGATCAGGCTTTGCGCTCGACCAGTTCCGCCTTGAACAGGCTCAGGCGGGCCGACAGATTATCCTCGCGGAAAACCGAACTGAAATTCTCGAAGATGAATGTAAGCGCTTCGTCCTGCGACAGCCCCGCCTCCTGCGCAAAACGCTGGAGGCGGCGATAGCCGTCATTGGTCATGGCGGCAGGGAAGCGGCGGGTTAGTCTGAGGCGTTTGGGCATTGCGATCCTGCTGTTTTTCTCTCGTTAACCGGAGAATATGGCAAGATTTTGAGTGCATGGACAGAAGAAGGCCGGAGTGGTAGGGGCGGGTCCGGTGATCCTGGGCTTTCGGCTTTGCCAGAGTGGATGGCGGCCGGCCGTGGAAAATGGGTCGGACCGGTGGACGGCGCCCCTACCTTTGTCTTGTCTTGCAGGCCAGCTCAGGCGGCCGAGCTCTCCGCGCGGCGTTCCTGCAGCTTGCCTTCGCCTGCCGAGATTTCCGCATCCAGCTCGTTGATCGCCGCGGCCAGTTCGTCGCGTTCCCGCTGCATTTCCTGCAGGCGGACGCGCGCGAGCTTCAGTGTTTCGGTTAGCTGGGTCACCTGATTGTCGCCGATGCTGTAGAGATCCAGCAGCTGCCGGATATCCTCGAGGCTGAAGCCAAAACGCTTCCACCGCAAGATCAGCTTGAGACGGGCCCGGTCGCGGCGGGTAAAGAGCCGCTTCTGGCCTTCTCGTATCGGGAACAGGAGTTCCTTGCTCTCATAGAACCGGAGTGTGCGCGGGGTTACCTCGAAGGCGTCGCACATCTCGCGGATCGTCATTACTTCATTTTCCATCCGTGCCTCACACAGTCTAATGCACAGGTAGCAGAGAAATTTCCACCTATGCGTTACTCGATATTTGAAAAAAATGCGCTTGTGGTGCAGCGCGTTATGCCCGACTGGACAGAATGTCGTGACATATAAAAGGCTTTGAATATAAGGTGAAAGCCGGAGCACCACCTAGAGGCGATATGCCTTCCCAAGGGTAAAAGATCAAGTTTCTTTCATGTTACTTACTCTGGGTAAGCGCTTGTTCGCGCAGGTTCCTCAACTCGTCAATCGTCTTGTCCAGCTCGCTGCGCTGCTGTTCGAGAACCACCAACTGACGCTCGGAAAGCTCCAGAAAGACACGTCTTTGCTCGTCCGTTCCGTCGGTATCATATATCTCGAGCCACTGGCGCAGCTCCTCCAGAGAGAAGCCGAACCGTTTCCCGCGCAGGATGATCGTCATCCTTGCGACTTCCCTTGGGCCATAGAACCTTTTACGCCCCTCACGCATGGGCGCGAGCAGTTCAATGTATTCGTAATAGCGCAGCGTTCGAGGAGTGACGTCGAATTTTGCACACATTTCCTTCAGGTTGAGCATACGCCTCCCCATTCGTCTCAGTGGCGATACGCTAACAGCACTGGCCGTTATTTCAACCGCAATCAGCGGTAGCATCCCGGAGGTGAAGGCCCTTGTATTGGGCGCGCGGGGGCAGATACTGTCCGCGAGAAAAAGATGGAGACAGTCCATGACCGAGAATAATAAGCCAACATATGATGGCAAAAGCAGCAATTTTTTGATGAATTCTTTCCTTGAGGGCCTTCCCCACTGCAAATCTCTGGATATGCGGATGGTCGAGGTCTCCGAAGGGAAGGCACGTATGGCGTTGCCATATAACGAAAAATTGATCGGAGATCCGGAGACCGGCGTTGTTCATGGGGGCGCGGTTTCCGTGCTGATGGATACCTGTTGTGCAACGGCGGTCATGGCCCATCCCGCAAACCCCCAGAGCACCGCGACGCTCGATCTGCGGATCGATTATATGCGCCCGGCCGTTCCGGGGCAGACGATCACCGCCTCGGCCGAGGTTTACCGCATCTCGCGCAGTGTGGCGTTCGTGCGCGCGATCGCCCGCGACGAGAGTGGCGGGCCCGATGATGTGCCTGTGGCGCAGGCGACCGCAGCTTTCACGGTCTATCTGCCCGAGGAGGCGGCCCAATGAAAACCCGTCTGTCCCCCGAACCCGTTCAGGTCATCAAGAAACGCCGCGACGAGGCGCTACGCCAGCTGGTGGCGGCAGTGCCCTATATCAATTTCCTCGGCGTCGAGTTCGACCGCCGTGGAGACGAGCTGACCGCGATCCTGCCCTATAAGGACAGCCTCATCGGGGATGCCTCGGTGCCTGCATTGCATGGCGGTGCAACGGCGGCCTTCATGGAGATCACCGCGATCATCGAGCTGAGCTGGTCCACGCTCTGGCCGGAATTCGAGAAGGAGAAGGTCACGCTCGACCGTATCCCGCCGATGCCCAAGACCATCGATATCACGATGGATTATCTGCGGCCCGGTCTGCCGCGCGATGCCTATGCGCGCGCAAGGGTCACCCGTTCGGGGCGGCGCTATGCCAGCGTCTTCGTCGAGGCGTGGCAGGATAACCGCGCGCGTCCCTTTGCACAGGCAACGGGCCATTTCCTGATGCCCGAACCTGCCGATCTGGCCCGATAAGAGACGCCCTCCGTGACAGGTTCCCAAGCGATCACGCATCGCCGCGTTCTGGCCATCGCCCTGCCGGTGGTCCTTTCCAATGTGACGGTGCCGCTTCTGGGGCTTGTCGATACGGCGGTCGTGGGGCAGCTGGGTGAAGCCGCGCCGATCGGGGCTGTTGGGGTGGGGGCGGTGATCCTGTCCTCGCTTTATTGGGTCTTCGGGTTTTTGCGCATGGGCACGACGGGGCTCGTGGCTCAGGCGTATGGGCGCGGGGACAGGGTGGAAACCGCCGCAGGGCTCTTGCGCGCGCTCCTGATCGCGCTGGTCGCGGGTCTGGTGCTGATCGCATTGCAGGGATGGCTCTTTGAACTGGCGTTCCGTCTGGCGCCTGCCAGCGACGCGGTCGAGAGCCTTGCGCGTGACTATCTCGCGATCCGCATCTGGGGGGCGCCCGCCACGATCGGGCTTTACGGGTTGATCGGCTGGCTGATCGCGCTGGAACGCACCCGCTCGATCCTGCTGATACAGGTGGCGATGAATGCGCTGAATGTGGGGCTGGATTTCCTCTTCGTGCTGGGGCTTGGCTGGGGCGTCGAGGGCGTGGCATGGGCGACGCTGATCTCGGAGGTGCTTGGTGCGCTCGGGGCGCTCTGGCTGGCACGCGGGGCTTTCGTGCCTGCCGCAATGCGGATTGCGCGGCTCTTCGACAGGGTCGAACTCATGAAGCTTCTCCGGGTCAATGCCGATATCATGATCCGTTCCGTGCTGCTGCAGGCGAGCTTTACCACCTTCCTGTTCCTCTCGGCAGGGCGGGGGGATGTGGCGCTGGCGGCCAATCAGGTGCTCTTGCAGTTCCTGCAGATTACGTCCTTCGCACTGGACGGTTTCGCCTTTGCGGCCGAGAGCCTTGTGGGGCAAGCGGTGGGCGCGGGCTCCGTGGCGCGGCTGCGTCGCGCAGGCGGGATCAGCGGAATCTGGGGGCTTGGCTTCTCGCTGGCGCTGGGGCTGGTCTTCGCGGTTGCGGGCGGGAAAATCATCGACGTCATGGCACAGGCCGGAGAGGTGCGCAGCGTGGCGCGGGATTATCTGCCATGGCTTGTGGTGATGCCGCTGGTGAGTGTCGGCAGCTATATCCTTGACGGGATCTTCATCGGGGCGACCCAGACGCGGGCGATGCGCAATGCGATGATCGTGACCGTCACGATCTATGCCTGTCTGCTGTATGTGATGGTGCCGCTCTGGGGCAATCACGGGCTCTGGGGCGCGCTGATGGTGCTGAATTTCCTGCGCGCGCTCACTTTGGGCGGGCTCTATCCGGGGCTCGAGCGGCGGGTGGCCACGAGTTAGTGGACGATTTCCATTGTCTTGGCGGCAATGAGCGCGACAACGGCATAGCGACCGGTCTTGGCCAGAAACACGATCGGAATGAACTGCCATAACGATTTCCGCAAGATGCCCGCGATAAGGCAGATCAGATCACCGCCCGGCGCCCAGCTGAGAAACAGCAGCCAGTTGCCCCAGCGCTCGAACCAGCGATGCCCGCGCTCGAGCTGTTTCTCGCTGGCGGGAAACCATTTCCGGTCGCGCCAGCGGGTGACGCCCGCACCGATGTAATAGGTAATCAGCGCGCCAAGCGTATTCCCGATGCCCGCAATCACGATCATCAGGCCGATCGGCGCGGCATCAGCCGTCTGCATTGCGACAAACACGATTTCGGATTGTGCAGGGATAGGGGTCGCCGCCAGCAGGCCGGAGAAGAACAGACCGGCAAGGGAGGCGGTGAGATCGAACATGCAATGGTCCTGTCGATGGCGGTCAGGTGAGGCCGCTAAACTGAAACGGGCGATGGCATGGAAATGCCTCGCCCGTCAAACTGGTTCCGTGAGTGGTGGTCCGGCTCAGCTTTGGTCGTCTTCGCGCGGCTCACGCGGGGGGCGGCCGACAACATCGCGCAGCGCATCCAGCTCGATGAAATTATCGGCCTGACGGCGCAGCTCGTCCGCGATCATTGGCGGTTGCGAACGGATTGTCGAAACGACCGAGACGCGCACGCCCTGACGTTGTAGTGCCTCGACCAGCGGGCGGAAATCGCCATCACCGGAGAAGAGCACGGCATGGTCGAGACGGGGCGCAAGCTCCATCGCATTGACCGCCAGTTCGATATCCATATTGCCCTTCACCTTCCGGCGACCCATGGAATCGGTGTATTCCTTGGCGGGTTTGGTTACCATCGCATAGCCGTTGTAATGCAGCCAGTCGACCAGCGGGCGGATCGGGGAGTATTCCTCGTTTTCCAGCAGCGCGGTGTAATAGAAGGCGCGTACCAGCTTCCCGCGACGTTCGAATTCCTGACGCAGGAGCTTGTAATCAATGTCGAACCCGAGCGATTTCGCCGCTGCGTAAAGATTCGAGCCGTCAATGAACAGCGCAAGCCGTTCGTCTTTGTAGAACATGAAATCAAATTCCTTTCTATTTCACACTCGCTACAACCAAAAGCATCTAGAGTGGTGTGGTTAGATGCTCGAAACTCATCTACTCATTAGACTTCGCGAGTGATATCGCTGTCAGATAGCAATGCAATATGATCATGGGTATCTGTCTAAATGGATAGTAACACGATTATCATCGCCTTTGGGGCCAATGTTCCTTCTGCACTCGGTAGCCCATCTGATGCAATCAAGGAAGCCTTCAAGCGCTTATGTGATGCGTCACTTCGCCCATCGGCAATGTCTCGCTTTTATCGGTCGCCTGCCTATCCGGCGGGAAGCGGTCCGGATTTTGTCAACGCCTGTGGATGTTTCGAGGTATCCGGCAGCCCTTATGACGTATTGTATTTATTGCATGAAATTGAGGCGGAGCTGGGACGGACGCGACTGGTGCGATGGGGCGCGCGGGTGATCGATCTGGACCTGATCGCCTATGGTGACAGGGTCTTGCCAGAAGAAATGACGTTGCGTCACTGGAGAGGGCTTCCCTTCGAAGAGCAGCAGATCGCCACCCCGCAGGAGTTGATCCTGCCCCATCCACGTCTTGAAGACCGCGGATTCGTGCTGATTCCCATGGCCGAAGTCGCCCCGAACTGGCGTCATCCATTGACCTTGAAGACGGTCCGTCAGATGATCGCGGAGCTGCCTGCCGCGCAGACCGAGGGGCTCACGGCCTTCGATCCGGCGCAGTTGTGTGAATGAGCGCTTGTCAATCGTGACGTTTCTGCCTATGTAGGCGGTTCAGACATTCCCCGAGATCCGACTGGAGTGACATATGGCCCGCGTGACGGTTGAAGATTGCGTTGACAAAGTCCCGAACCGTTTCGAACTGGTGATGCTTGCTGCCCATCGTGCACGCGAGATTGCGGCTGGTTCTGCCCTGACGGTTGATCGTGACAACGATAAGAACCCGGTTTGCGCCCTGCGCGAAATCGCCGACGAGACCCAATCCGCAGATGATCTGCGCGAGCGTCTGATCGAGGCGAACCAGACCCAGATCGAAGTCGACGAACCCGAAGACGATCAGATGGCACAGCTGATGTCGGGCGAGCCCGCCACGGCAGACAAGCCCGCCGATGATGACATGAACGAAGAGCGGATGCTGCGCGCGCTGATGGAAGCGCAAGGCCGCGAGTAATCTGAACTTACGAGAAAATGCGGAACGAGCGTAAATGATCGATGTCGAAGACCTGATCGCGCTCGTTCGCAATTACAACCCGCAGACGGATGACGGGTTGATCCGTGCCGCCTATAGCTACGGGCTACAGATGCACGAAGGGCAGTTCCGCCGGTCCGGCGAGCCCTATTTCACGCATCCGGTTGCGGTCGCCGCGATCCTGACCGAGATGCGCCTCGACGATGCGACCATCGTCACCGCCCTTTTGCATGACACGATCGAAGACACCCGCGCCTCTTACAAGGAGGTTGCAGGGCTGTTTGGCGAGCCTATCGCCGAGCTGGTCGATGGCGTGACCAAGCTGACCAATCTGCAGCTGTCCTCTTCCGAGACCAAGCAGGCGGAAAACTTCCGCAAGCTGTTCATGGCGATGTCGAAGGATCTGCGGGTTATTCTCGTGAAACTGGCAGATCGTCTGCATAACATGCGCACGATCAAGTCGATGAAGCCCGAGAAGCAGGCCCAGAAAGCCCGCGAGACCATGGAGATCTATGCGCCGCTGGCAGGGCGTATGGGGATGCAGTGGATGCGCGAGGAGCTGGAGGATCTGGCCTTCAAGGTGCTCAACCCCGAGGCGCGGACTTCGATTATCCGCCGCTTTGTCGGGCTGCAGAAAGAGACCGGGGATGTGATTCCCAAGATCTCGGGCGACATCCGTCTGCTGCTCGAAGAGGCGAAAATCGACGCCGATGTGTTTGGCCGTGCCAAACGCCCCTATTCCATCTGGCGCAAGATGGAGGAGAAACAGCTCGCCTTCTCGCGCCTGTCCGACATCTACGGCTTCCGGGTTATCACCAAGACCGAGGCCGAATGCTATCGCGTGCTTGGGCTGATCCACCATCGCTGGCGCGCTGTGCCGGGGCGGTTCAAGGATTATATCAGCCAGCCCAAAACCAACGGGTACCGCTCGATCCATACCACCGTATCGGGGCGCGATGGCAAACGTGTCGAAGTCCAGATCCGCACCCGCCAGATGCACGAGGTTGCCGAATCGGGTGTGGCCGCCCACTGGGCCTATAAGGACGGGGCGCGCTCGTCGAACCCGTTCGCGGTCGATCCGGCGCAGTGGATCGCGACCCTGACCGAGCGTTTCGGCGAGGGCGATCACGAGGAATTCCTCGAGACCGTCAAGCTGGAGATGTATTCCGATCAGGTCTTCTGCTTCACCCCAAAAGGCGATGTGGTCAAGCTGCCCAAAGGCGCCACCCCCATCGATTTCGCCTATGCCATCCACACACGGATCGGCAATTCCTGCGTGGGCGCGAAGGTTGACGGTATCCGCGTGCCTTTGTGGACGCGGTTGAAAAATGGCCAATCCGTTCAGGTGATTACGGCCTCCGGCCAGCGCCCGCAGGCGACATGGCTCGATATCGTGGGCACGGGACGCGCGCGGGCGTCCATCCGCAAATCCCTGCGCGAGGAAGACCGGACCCGCTTTGTCAAACTGGGCTCCGAGCTTGCGCGTGTGGCCTTCGAGCATGTGGGGCGCAAGGTCTCCGACAAGGCGCTGCGCACCGCCGCCAAGGCTTTGGGGCTGACCGACGAGACCGAGGTGCTGGCGCGGCTGGGGTCGGCGGAGATCACCTCGAGCGAGGTGATCAGCGTCCTTTACCCTGAACTGATCCATCGCCGCGAGGAGACTATCGAGCCGACGCGTGCCGTGATCGGCCTCGGCGCCGATCAGAGCTTCACCCGCGCAGGCTGTTGTCAGCCGCTTCCGGGCGAGCGGATCGTGGGTATCACCTATCGCGGCAAGGGCGTGGTCATCCATTCGATCGACTGCCCGGCGCTGGAGGATGTGGAGAGCGAACCCGAGCGCTGGGTCGATCTGCATTGGCAGGGCGGCCAGCATCCGCCGGTCTATACCGCTTCGCTGAAGGTCACGATCTCGAACGATGCAGGTGTGCTGGGGCATATCTGCACCCTGATCGGCCAGCAACGGGCGAATATCTCGGATCTGAATTTCGTGGACCGGAAACCGGACTTTTACTCTTTGATCATAGAGGTGGAGTTGCGGGATATGGAGCATCTCCACCGCCTGTTGACAGCGCTCGAAGCCGAAACAGATGTGGCACAGGTGGAACGCTGGCGCGATTTATCGCATAAGCCCTGACGATTGGCGGTTGCGTCTACCTTGTAAGCGGGCCTTGATGGTTGCGTGGTAATTCGCGCACAGCCAGTGTCAGCGGATGAAGGGAAGTAAGTTCAACGTGTTCAAGCGGCGTGATAAAAAACCTGTCCTGATCGCCGCGCGGGATGCTTTGTGGCCGCGTACGGGATGGTCGCGTGCCTTCCAGTATGTCAAACACCGCATCAACCGCCTCCCGGACCGCCCGCAGCGTATCGCGCGGGGCATTGCGGCTGGGGTGTTCATTTCTTTCACGCCCTTCTTCGGACTGCATTTCTTCGGCGCTGCGGCTCTGGCGTGGATTTTGCGGGGCAATATCATCGCCTCGATCCTCGGCACGTTTTTCGGCAACCCGCTGACCTTCCCGATCATCGCCGTCTCGGCCACCCAGTTCGGGCGGTTCATTCTGGGTGAAGACCATCCGCATCAGACGGAGTTGGGGCAGGGCGGATCAATCCTCTCGCCCGATCCGCAGGCCGCGACCACGCTGGGCGAGGTATTTGCCCGGGCAGGCCATGATCTGGTGCATAACCTCTATTCGGTCTTCACGCCTGCGCAGACCGAATGGGGCGGGCTGAAACAGTTCTTCGAGGATGTCTGGCTGCCTTATCTGGTAGGCGGGCTTCTGCCGGGGCTGATCGCAGGGATCGTGATGTATTACGTTACGCTGCCCTTCATCTCGGCCTATCAGAACCGTCGTCGCGCGCGGCTCAAGGAGCGCCTCGAACAGGCCCGCGCCAAGCTTGCCGCCCGCTCGCGCGAGCGTACCGAACGCCGCGCCAGCGACAAGGCCGCAAAGCGCGAGAGCTGACGTCATATTGGGGTTCAATCCGCCCGTGAGACGGGCCATACTCGGGGCAAGTTGATTGCCTTGAAGGTTGGCCCATAAATGTCGAAGAAACTCCGTCTTGGCGTGAATATCGATCACGTCGCTACGATCCGTAACGCCCGCGGCTCGTCCTATCCGAGCCCTGTCCGTGCGGCTAAACTGGCCGAAGAGGCGGGGGCTGACGGCATTACGGCGCATCTGCGCGAAGATCGCCGCCATATCCGCGACAGCGATATCGAGGCGCTGCGGGCCGAGTTGAGCACACCCCTGAACTTCGAGATGGCGTCCACTCCCGAGATGCAGGCCATCGCCCTGCGCCATATCCCGCATGCCTGCTGTATCGTGCCCGAGAAGCGCGAGGAGGTGACGACCGAGGGCGGGCTGGATGTCGCCGCCGATCAGGCGCGTCTGACCGAATATCTCAAGCCTCTGGTCGATGCCGGTATCCGTGTCTCGATGTTCATCGGCCACGAGCCGGCCCAGATCGAGGCTTCGGCCAAGATCGGCGCGCAGGTGATCGAACTGCATACCGGCCATTACTGCGATATGCATTTTGCGGGCCGTTTTGCCGAGCGTGATCTCGAACTCGAGGCGCTGGCCGCCGGAGCCGCCTATGCGCATTCGCTGGGGCTCGAGGTCCATGCGGGTCACGGGCTGACCTATGACACCGTCTCGCCCATTGCCGCGATCAAGGAGATCAAGGAGCTCAATATCGGGCATTTCCTGATTGCCGAGGCTGTCTTCCTCGGTCTGCGGCCGGCTGTCGAGCATATGCGCCATCTGATGGATGCGGCCCGCGGTTGAGGGGTCGATGAGAAACGTATGAACTTCAAAAGATATATTCTGGTTCTTGTGGCCACGATGCTCGGTCTGGGCGTCTTGCTAACAGGGCTCTCCATGGCGGGCATCTATATCGAAGCCCGATCAATCGCGCTCATCCCCGTCATCATCGCGGCCTTCGTCGAGGGCCAATGCTATGCGCAGAAGCACGAACGCCTTCCGACAAAAGGTGACGCATGGCGTTTCGGTCTGCAGGCGGGGATGGTCGTTATGGTGTTGCAATGTCTTGCAGGCGCGGCCTTCTACTGGCTCGTGCCCGAGAGCTTCACCGGCTTGACGCTTGCACAATTCGCGGCCTATGTGTTGGCCGCCTTGGGCGCCATCTTCGTGCTGACAGCGGTCGCCTCGCGCTTCATTTTCCGGAATATTGCCAAATCGACGCTGAAGGCGCAGGCGAAACGCGCCGCCAGACAGGCAAAGACATGATCATCGGGATCGGAAGTGATCTGGCCAATATAGAACGGATCCAGAATACGCTCGACCGTTTCGGGGACCGGTTCCGCAATCGCGTGTTCACGGAAGTCGAACAGGCCAAGGCCGAGGCCCGCGCCGATATCGCGGGCACCTATGCCAAACGCTGGGCGGCCAAGGAGGCTTGCTCGAAGGCGCTTGGCACGGGGCTGCGGATGGGGATCTCGTGGAAGGACATGGCGGTGACCAACCTGCCCACCGGCCAGCCGGTGATGGAGGTCACTGGATGGGCGGCCGAGCGGCTCGCGCAGATCACGCCTGCCGGTCACGAGGCGGTGATCCATGTGACCCTGACGGATGACCATCCCTGGGCACAGGCCTTTGTTGTGATCGAAGCACGACCGCTTTCTACCCCTTCCGGCGCTGGCCTTTCTTGACAGCGCCCGCACATCGCGCGAAGGAAGGGCGCAAGCTACAAAGGAGCACGCCCCGCATGGCAGCCAAGTCGAAGCCCCAGAACGGCATCATCGAGACGATCAAGACGGTTTTCTGGGCCTTGCTCATCGCGGGCGTGTTCCGCACGCTCTTCTTCCAGCCCTTCTGGATCCCGTCGGGGTCGATGAAGGATACGCTGCTGATCGGCGATTTCCTGTTCGTGAACAAGATGGCCTATGGCTATTCGCGCTATTCCTGCCCGTTCTCGGCTTGCCCGATCAATGGCCGGATCTTCGCGCATGACCCGCAGCGCGGCGATGTGGTGGTGTTCCGCCATCCGACTAAAGGCGTCGATTTCATCAAACGTCTGATCGGCCTGCCGGGCGACCGTATCCAAGTGCGCGACGGTGTGCTCTATATTAACGACAAGGCCGTGAAGCTGGAAAGTGCCCCAGATTTTACCGAGATCAAGGAGCCGCAAGGTCCGCAGGGCCTGACCCCGCGCTGCGCCAATGATCCGGTGGGCACGGGCGGCACCTGCGTCAAGGAGCGCCAGCGCGAAACCCTGCCCAATGGCGTGACGCATGATATCCTCAACATCACCACCCAGGGATTTGTGGATAACACCGAAGTCTTCACCGTCCCCGAAGGCGAGTATTTCTTCATGGGGGATAACCGCGACAATTCCGAAGACAGCCGCGTGCCGGTGCGCGCAGGCGGTGTGGGCTTCGTGCCTGCGGAATATCTGATCGGTCGCGCCGACCGCATCATGTTCTCTTCGGCAGGGCGGTCGCTCTTCTTCTTCTGGACCTGGCGTCCGGATCGTTTCTTCAAGGCAATCGAGTGAAAATCTCAAGCGACATAACAGACTTCATGGATCGGCTCGGGCATCAGTTTGATAAGCCCGAGCTGATTATTCGTGCGTTGACCCATGCGTCGATCTCCACCAAGACCCGCCCCGATAACCAGCGGCTGGAATTTCTGGGCGATCGCGTTCTGGGGCTGACAATGGCCGAGGCACTGTTTTCTGCCGATAAAGCCGCCACCGAAGGCCAGCTTGCGCCGCGTTTCAACGCGCTGGTGCGCAAGGAAGCCTGCGCCGAAGTGGCCCGCCAGATCGATCTGGGTGCGGTGCTCAAACTCGGACGCTCCGAGATGATGACCGGCGGCCGCCGCAAGGAGGCTCTTCTGGCCGATGCGATGGAGGCGGTGATTGCCGCTGTCTATCTGGATGCCGGTTTCGAGGTGGCGCGCGATCTGGTGCTGCGTCTTTGGGGAGACCGTGTCGAGAGCGTGGATGCCGATAGCCGTGACGCCAAGACCTCGTTGCAGGAATGGGCGCAGGCTCGTCATCTCGCACCGCCGAAATATGTTACCATCTCGCGGGACGGGCCGGACCACGCGCCCGTCTTCGAGATCGAAGCCCAACTTGAAAATGGCGAAAGCGCCCGTGCCAAGGCCCGTGCAAAACGTCAGGCCGAACAGGCCGCAGCCCGAGCCCTGCTCGACCGGATGGAGAAGAAAGCATGACCGAAGAGACCCGCGCAGGCTTTGTTGCCCTGATCGGCGAGCCCAATGCCGGTAAATCGACGCTGCTGAACCGGATGGTGGGCGCGAAAGTGTCGATCGTCACGCATAAGGTCCAGACCACCCGCGCGCGTATCCGTGGTGTGGCGATGGCGGGCCAGAGCCAGATCGTCTTCGTGGATACCCCCGGTATCTTCCGCCCGCGCCGCCGTCTGGACCGCGCGATGGTGAAGGCCGCATGGGGTGGGGCTGCGGATGCCGATGTGGTGGTGCTCCTCGTCGAGGCCCATCGCGGGCTGACCGGTGGTGTCGAGGCGATCATCGAGGCGCTGAAGGAACGCGGGGGCGACCAGCCGGTGGCGCTGGCGATCAACAAGATCGACAAGGTGAAATCCGAGGATCTTCTGGCGCTGACCCAGAAACTCAACGACGCTTTCCCCTTCGTGAAGACCTTCATGATCTCTGCCGAGCGCGGCCACGGGGTCGAGGATCTGCGCGAATGGCTGGCAGGCGAGGTGCCCGCAGGCCCGTGGCTCTATCCCGAGGACCAGATCGCCGATCTGCCGATGCGCATGATCGCCGCCGAGATCACCCGCGAGAAGCTGACCCTGCGTCTGCATGAGGAGCTTCCCTATCAGCTGACCGTCGAGACCGAGCACTGGACCGACCGCGAGGATGGCACCACCCGTATCGATCAGGTGATCTATGTCGCGCGCGACGGCCATAAGGGCATCGTTCTGGGCAAGGGCGGCGAGACGATCAAGGGCGTGTCCACCGCGGCGCGTGCCGAGCTGTGCGAGTTCCTTGGCAAGACCGTGCATCTGTTCTTGCAGGTGAAGGTGCGTCCGAACTGGCTCGAAGAGCGCGACCGCTATTCCGAGATGGGTCTGGACTTCAAGGACGGCGATTGATGCTGACGGCGGAATTCTGGGTGAAGGCCTATCTCAAACGGCTCGAGCTTGCGAATATTCCGGCCTATGTGACGGCGCATGGCAATGATGCCTCGGGCGCGGTGCTGGTGAAATGCGCCCGCCTCGATGGCACCGCCGAGGCCTTCCAGCGCAGTTTCGATCTGATGACGGGCGCGCGCAAATGGATGTCTCTGGTGTCGGGCCCCGAGCCCGATGTCGATGCCTCGATCCGTAAACAGCGCAGCTTCGACCGCGACCTCTGGGTGATCGAGATCGAGAGCCGCGAGGGCGTCACGCTGCTGGATGAAGACGGTTTGATGGATTGAGATGGACTGGGTTGATCAAGGCACCATCCTGACCAGCCGTCCTCAGGGCGAGACCTCGCGCCTGATCGAGGTGTTTACCGAAACCCATGGCCGCCATGCGGGCATCGTGCGGGGCGGGGCCTCGCGCAAGATGGCCGCGCATCTGCAACCGGGCAGCCATGTAAGCGTGACGTGGCGGGCACGTCTGGCCGATCAGCTGGGGTCCTTTACCGTCGAGCCGCTGAAATCCCGCGCGGGGGCCATGGCCGACCGGATGGCGCTTCTGGGGCTCAATTCGACCTGCGCTCTGCTGGCTTTCGCGCTGCCCGACCGCGAGGCGCATCCTGCCCTTTATCACCGCTCCGAGCCTCTGTTCGATGTGATCGGTCAGGCCCATGAGGGCTGGATACTGGATTATCTGCGCTGGGAAATGAGCCTGCTGGAGGATCTGGGCTACGGGCTGGACCTCACGCGCTGTGCGGTAACCGGTTCGTTTGACGATCTGGCCTATGTCAGCCCGAGGACAGGCCGGGCGGTCAGCCGTGCGGGCGCGGGTGATTGGGCGCCGCGCCTTCTGCCCTTGCCGCAATTCCTGCTGGGGCAGGGGCCTGCCTCGCTGGCCGAGGTCGAGGCGGGTCTGGGGCTGACGGGCCATTTCCTGAACGCCCATCTGGCCCCCGCTCTGGGCAACCGCCCGCTGCCTGCCGCACGGGCGCGTCTGGTCGAGGCGCTCGCCCGCTTGTGATATCGCGGCTTTAGGGCGCGGGCCGGTCGTCCAGCTTCAGCTGCAACAGCACCAGATTGAGCCAGCGCCCGAATTTGCGCCCGACCTCGGGCATCCGGCCCGTTTCAACAAAGCCCAGCCGTTCATGCAGCCTGATCGAGCCGGGATTGTCCTCGGAAATTGCCGCGACCATCACATGTTTGCCCGCCGCGCGTGCATGGGTGATCAGCGCCTCGAGCATCGGCGTGCCGAGCCCGCGCCCGCGCATCGACGGGTGCACATAGACCGAATGCTCGATGCTCAGCGCATAGCCATCATGGGGGCGATAAGGGCCATAGCTTGCATAGCCCATCACCTTGCCGTCGATCTCTGTGACAAAGACCGGATACCCTGCCGCCTGACGCTCGGCAATCCATGCGCGGCGGTTCTCGGCATCGACGAGGATCTCGTTCCAGATCGCGGTCGTGGTCTCTACCGCGTCATTGTAGATTTCCAGAATATCCTCGGCATCAGTCGCGCGCGCGTCACGGATCATGGCGGTCTCCTTCTTTTCCGCCCAGATTGCGCGGATGAAGGCGGTTTGCAATGGAAATCGGGGCCCGTGAGCCCCGACCCGTCGGGGTCAGCCCAGAAGGCGGCGGGCGATCACCTGCGCCTGGATCTCGGCGGCGCCCTCGAAGATATTGAGGATGCGGGCGTCACACAGGATGCGCGAGATCTGGTATTCCAGCGCGAAACCGTTGCCGCCATGGATCTGCAATCCGTTATCGGCGGCGGACCATGCGACGCGGGCACCCAGCAGTTTCGCCATACCCGCCTCAAGGTCACAGCGATGGCCGTGATCCTTTTCCCAAGCCGAGTAATAGGTCAGCTGGCGGGCGATCATGATCTCGGCGGCCATTATCGCGATCTTGCCGGCCACGCGCGGGAACTCGATCAGCGATTTGCCGAACTGCTTGCGGTCGATGGCGTATTGCATCGCCACCTCGCAGGCCGATTGCGCCACGCCCACCGCGCGCGCGGCGGTCTGGATGCGGGCGGATTCGAATGTCTCCATCAGTTGCTTGAAGCCACGGCCCTCTTCGCCGCCCAGAAGATTCTCGCCCTTCACGCGGAAGCCGTCAAAGGCCAGCTCGTATTCCTTCATGCCGCGATAGCCCAGCACCTCGATCTCGCCGCCGGTCATGCCCTCGGTGGGGAAGGGATTGTCATCGGTGCCCGGCGTCTTTTCGGCGAGGAACATCGACAGGCCCTTATAGTCGCTCGTGGCGGGGTCGGTGCGGGCCAGAAGCGTCATCACATGGGTGCGCTGCGCATGGGTGATCCATGTCTTGTTGCCGGTGATCACCCAGTCATCGCCCTCTTTCACCGCGCGGGTGCGCAGGGAGCCCAGATCGGAGCCGGTATTCGGTTCGGTAAAGACGGCGGTCGAGAGGATCTCGCCCGAGGCCAGACCGGGCAGCCATTTCTGTTTCTGCTCCTCGGTGCCGCCGCATAGGATCAGCTCTGCCGCGATCTCCGATCGCGTGCCCAGAGAGCCCACACCGATATAGCCGCGCGACAGTTCCTCGGTCACGACGGCCATCGCCGCCTTGGACATGCCGAAACCGCCATATTCCTCGGGGATGGTCAGGCCGAACACGCCGAGCTCTGCCAGTTCCCCGATCGTCTCCATCGGGATCAGCTCGTCCTTCAGGTGCCATTCATGGGCAAAAGGTTTCACCTTTTCCTCGGCATAGCGGTAGAACTGCTCACGGACCATCTCCAGTTCCTCGTCCAGCCCGGAGGTGCCGAAGATCGAGCGCCCTTGCAGCTCGCGCAACTCGGCCACGAGCGTCTGGCGCGCTTGCGGGCTATTGCCATGCGCCATCAACTCGCGCGCCTCGGCCGAAGGGGTCCAGCTGATCTCCAGATCCGACAGGCGCGCGATCTCGCCCTGGCTCATCGGGATGCCGCCCGCGATCTGGTTGAGATATTCGCCGAAGCCGATCTGCAGCAGGAGCGCATCGATGGTTCCGAGGCCGTGTTCGCCCGCGCGCGCCGCCCAGGCGTGGAGTTGTTTGAGGCTTTCCTCATAGGTGGCAAGCCATGCCAGCGCATGGGCCTGGAACTGGTGGTCCTCCAGTGCCGCGGCTGAGATGCGCCCGTCTTCGGTGACCTTGGCGCGCAAAGCGTCCTTGGCCTCGGCCACCAGAACGGCGATCTCGGGGAGCGTCGCCCCTGTCAGCCCGGTCAGCCCCGCCATAATACCCTTCATGCTCATCTCCGCCCCGTCATGCGCCATGAATCAGTCCTCCCTCTCTCGCCTGCAGCATAATCCCTTCGCAGCCGCAGCGCAATAAAAACACAAAAGGGAGTTATAATTTGATTTAAAGTTACCAAGAGGATTGGATAGTTCTGTCTATTCAATGTCTTCCACGGGTTGTAAGTCTGGGGCGAAACCTCTGGGGGGAGAGTGTGATGTTCGGGATGGAGATCTGGCAGCTGGCTGTGGCTGTCGGGGTGGCGGTGCTTGCGGGTTTCGTCAAAGGGGCAATCGGCTTCGCGCTGCCGATGATCATGCTCTCGGTTTATGCGTCGATTTTCGATGCAGATACGGCGCTGGCGCTCTTGATCCTGCCGGTCACGGCCACCAATGTGGCGCAGGCGTTGCGGCAGGGCTGGTGCGAGGCGTGGAAGACGGCGGTGCAATACCGAGTGCACCTGATCACGCTATTGGTCTATATCGCGATCAGCGCCAATTTCGTCACCATCCTGCCGCAGGCTGTGGCCTATGCGCTTCTGGGCGGGCCGATCATCCTTTATTCTGTCTCCGAGATCCTCGGATACGGGTTCCGCCTGCATACCCGCCACGCGAAGCGGTTCGAGTTCTGGTCGAGCGTTGTGGGCGGTCTCTTTGGCGGGATCTCCGGTATCTGGGGGCCGCCGCTGATCGCCTATCTGATGTCGATGAAGGTCGAGAAGACGGAGGCCATGCGGATTATGGGCGTGTCGTTCTTTGCCGGTGGTGTCATGCTGACCGGCGCGCATCTGATGACCGGCGTGATGAATGCCCATACATTCCCGATGTCGGCGCTTCTGGTGATCCCGTCCTTTGTCGGGCTGTGGCTGGGTTTTCGGGCGCATGACCGCCTGAATGCGGTGATGTTCCGCCGTGCGACACTGTTCGTTCTGATGCTGACGGGGATGAACCTGCTGCGAAAGGCCTTCATGGGCTGATGTTGTGCCTCGGCTGTCTTCGCGCTATGCCGAGCAAAACCCCTGACAGGAGCCCAACCCATGCCCATTGATCCCGTCGACCTGAGCGCCCGGCTGATCCGTTGCCCTTCCGTGACGCCGGAGGAGGGGGGCGCATTGGTCCTGCTGGAGCGGTTGCTGGCAGAGGCGGGCTTTGCCTGCACTCGCGTGGATCGGGGGGGCGTGTCGAACCTCTTCGCCCGCTGGGGCGCCAAGAACGCGGCAAGAAGTTTTGGCTTTGGCGGCCATACCGATGTGGTGCCGGTGGGGGATGAGGCGGCATGGACGCATCCGCCGTTTTCGGGGCTGATCGAGGATGGCGTCCTTTGGGGCCGCGGGGCCACCGATATGAAGACGGGGGTGGCGGCCTTTGTCGCGGCCGCCGTGGATTTCGTGAAGGACACGCCCCCTGAAGGTGCGATTGTCTTTGTCATCACCGGCGATGAGGAAGGCCCTGCCAAGGATGGCACTGTGGCGGTGCTCGACTGGATGGAGGCTCAGGGCGAGACAATGTCGGTCTGTCTGGTGGGCGAGCCGACTTCTCCGGAGGTCTTGGGCGATATGATCAAGATCGGGCGGCGCGGGTCGGTGACCTTTGACCTTGTCGCCGAGGGCGTGCAGGGGCATGTGGCCTATCCGCATCGCGCCAAGAACCCGCTCCATGCGCTGGTGGACCTGCTGGGCCGGATGAATGCCCAGCCGCTGGATAATGGCACGGCGCATTTTGACCCGACATCGTTGCAGATGACCACCATCGATTGTGGCAATCAGGCCAGCAATGTGGTGCCTGCACGGGCCATGGCGCGGGTGAATATCCGCTTCAATGATGCCCATAGCGGGGCGTCTCTGACCGAATGGGCCGAGGGTCTGGTGGCGGAGGTGGCTGGGGCAACGGGCGTGAAGATCGGCCTGACGGCGTCGATCTCGGGCGAGAGCTTCTACACCGCGCCGGGGCCTTTCGTGGATCTGGTCTCCAATGCGATTGAAGCCGAATGCGGCATTCGCCCAGAACTCTCGACCTCGGGCGGCACCTCGGATGCGCGGTTCATCAAGAACCATTGTCCGGTGCTCGAATTCGGTCTGGTCGGCAAGACCATGCATAAGGTCGACGAGCGGATCGAGATCGCCCAGATCACCCAGTTGAAGGCCGTCTATACCCGTATCCTGAAAGGCTATTTCGTATGAGAACCTGCGAGGAAGTGACCGATCTGACCGAAGTCTACGCCTTGCGCCGCGCGGTCTTCATCGACGAGCAGGGTTTTACCGAGGCCGATGAATTCGATGGCCGCGACGCGGAGGCGATGCAGATCCTGATGCGCGAGGGGGATCAGCCGATTGCCTCCGCGCGGGTGTTCACCGAGGGCGATACCGCCAAGATCGGCCGGATCTGCGTGGCGAAATCGCATCGCGGTCTGGGTCTCGGGGCCGAGATCCTGCGCGATGCCATGGCGCGGGCCAAGGCGAGGGGCTGCACCAAAGCCAAACTCAGCGCACAGGTGCAGGCGATCCCCTTCTACGAAAAGCTCGGCTATGTGGCCTATGGCGCCCCCTATCCCGACGGCCATGTGCCCCATCGCGATATGGTTGCCCCCCTTTGATCTTTCCCGCGTGACGGAATTGGCGCGCCGTGCTAGGCAAAAATCATGACAACACAGATTCCGTCCCGCAGCCAAATCCTCGATTGGCTCAATGATAACCCGACCACGACCTCCAAGCGTGATATTGCCCGTGCTTTTGGGATCAAAGGCCAAGGCAAGATCGAGCTGAAGCGCATCCTGCGCGAGATGGAGGACGAGGGGTTGGTCGAGCGCCGTCGCAAGTCCTTCCGCGAGCCCTCGAAGCTGCCGCCCGTGACCGTGCTCGAGGTGCTGCGCCCCGACAGTATGGGCGATCTCTGGGCCAAGCCCCTAGAATGGGAAGGTGAGGGGGCAGAGCCTCTGATCCTGATCATCCCCAAAGCGGGCGAAGAGGCGCTGGGGCCCCATGACCGTGTGCTGGCACGGCTGACCGAGACGCCCGACGAGCAATATGATTACGAGGCGCGCCCGATCCGCAAGATCGGTTCGGCGGCCAAGAAGGTCGTTGTGGGTATTTTCCGCAAAACCGCCGAGGGCGGGCGGATCGTGCCGATCGACAAGGGGCAGGACAAGGAATGGCATGTGCCGCATGCCGCCGCGATGGAGGCCCGCGATGGCGAGCTGGTCGAGGCGGAACAGACCGGCCCGCGTGGCCGCATGGGTCTGCCGCTCGCGCGGATCATCGCGCGTCTGGGTGACCCGACCGCGCCCAAGGCCGTGTCGCTCATCGCGATCCACCAGCATGGTATCCCGGACCGTTTCCCCGATGAGGTGATCGCCGAGGCCGATGCCGCGAAGCCTGCGGGCATGGCGGGGCGCGAGGACCTCACGCATATGCCCTTCGTCACCATCGATCCGGGCGATGCGCGCGACCATGACGATGCCTGTTTCGTCGAATATGACAAGGATCCCGCGAATGAGGATGGCACCATCCTCTGGGTCGCGATTGCCGATGTGGCGCATTATGTGACGCCCAATTCCGCGCTCGACCGCGAGGCGCGGATGCGCGGCAATTCGAGCTATTTCCCCGACCGTGTGGTGCCGATGTTGCCCGACCGGCTGTCGGGGGATTTGTGTTCGCTGCACGAAGGTGTGTCGCGGGCGGTTCTGGTGGCGAAGATGACCATCGATGCCGATGGCAACAAGGTCCGCCATAGCTTCCACCGCGCGATGATCAAATCTGTGGCCTCGCTGGAATATGCCCAGGTGCAGCGCGCTCAGGATGGCAACCCGGATGAGCAATGCGCGGCCCTGATGGACGAGGTGATCGAGCCGCTTTACGACTGCTATGCCGCGCTTTTGCGCGCGCGGGCCCGTCGCCAGCCGCTGAACCTCGATCTGCCCGAGCGCAAGATCGTGCTCTCGGATGAGGGCAAGGTGCTGTCGATCCAGTTCAAGGAGCGGCTGGATGCGCATAAGCTGATCGAGGAATTCATGGTGTTGGCCAATGTGGCCGCTGCCGAGGAGCTGGAGCGGCTGAAACGCCCGCTACTATATCGTGTCCATGAAGAACCCAGTCAGGACAAGCTCGAGAGTCTGCGCGAGGTGGCGCAGGCCTCGGGCTTCAAGCTGGCCAAGGGGCAGGTCCTGCGGACCTCGCATCTCAACCACCTGCTGGAGCAGGCATTGGACAGCGATTTCAACGAGCTGATTAATATGTCTACGCTGCGGACCATGACGCAGGCCTATTACTACCCGCAGAATTTCGGGCATTTCGGTCTGGCGCTGAAATCCTATGCGCATTTCACCTCGCCGATCCGCCGCTATTCGGACCTGATCGTGCATCGCGCATTGATTGCGGGGCATAAATGGGGCGATGACGGGCTCAGCCAATGGGATGTCGAGCATCTGGAAGAAACGGCCAAGCAGATCTCGGATACCGAGCGCCGCTCGATGGCGGCCGAGCGCGACACGACCGACCGTTATCTGGCGGCCTATCTGTCCGAACGCGTGGGCAACGAGTTTACGGGGCGCGTGTCGGGCGTGCAGGGGTTCGGCCTGTTCATCCGGCTCGATGAGACGGGGGCGGATGGCATGATCCCGATCCGTGCCATCGGCAACGAGTTCTTCCATTTCGACCGCGAGGCCCAGACCCTGACCGGCGCTGATACCGGCATAGAGATCACCGCTGGCATGCGGGTTCTGGTGCGTCTGGTGGAAGCCGTGCCGGTGACGGGTGGCCTGCTGCTGGACCTGCTGCAGCTGGAAGGGGCAGAACTGCCCAGCTCGCGTCGCGGCGCAAGGCGCAAGGGGCGGCCCGGCACCTCGGCGCCGCGCAAGATCGGGGCGCTCAAGGCCAAAGCCCGCGCCAAGACCCGCAAGGTCAAGCGCGAGCGGAAGTCAAAGTAACCACTCGATCGGCAGAAGAGATCCTGCCACGATCAGCGATCTCTGCCACCACGAGGTATAGGGCTCGTGGTGCCAGACCTCGGTGCCTTGTCCGTCAACCTGCCGCTCCCAGCGGATGCGCTTATGTTCGCGCGTCAGCTGCCATGCGGCGGCAGGGATGACGGTCTCAAAGCCCTTATGCAGGTCTTCCGCCCATTTCTTGTCATGGATCACGATCCCCATCTCGGTGTTGAGCAGAAGCGAGCGCGGATCGAAATTGAACGTGCCGATAAAGACCTTCTCGACATCGACCGAAAGGATCTTGGCATGCAGTTTGGTCCGCGCGAAGGGCGAGGTCCCGCGGCGGTGATGCCCGATCAGCCCGCGGCGGAACTTGACATGCTCGTCATGGGCGAATTCGAAAATCTCCACCCCGCCCGAGAGAAGCTTGCGCCGCTGGCCGGCATAACCCGTATGGACGATCGGCTTGTCCGAGGAGGCCAGAGAGTTGGTGAGGATGCGGACCTTCACGCCCGCTTTGGCCAGTTTGATCAGCTGCCGGCGGCCCGCATTGCGGGGCACGAAATAGGGGGAGATGATATCGAAGCTCTTGGTCGGCGTGCCCATCGCCATATGCATATTGGGAAACAGGAGATTGCGGCGGCGCGCGCGGCCCAGCACTTTCTCGGGCGCATCATAGAGGAGCTTGACCTCTGCCTGACGCAGGGTGGGACGATCGGCTTCCAGCTCGTCGGTGGTGGGCGTTTGCTCCAGAAGGGCCGCGAATTTCTGCGCGCCCTCGCTGGTTAGACATTCGGCATTCTGCGTCCCGCCGGTGGTCTCGTCTTTCAGTAACCGCTGCGGCAGGATCGCGCTTGCGGGCCATGTGGGCTCGCTATTCCAGTAGGTCTCGAATTCCTCGCGGGCTTCTTGCGCGGCCTTGCCCATCACCAGCGCGTCGAAATCCATGAATGTGCCCATGCGGGCAAGATCGTTGTAATATTCGTCCCCGATATTGCGCCCGCCCAGCACGGCGGCGCGACCATCGGCAACCAGCGCCTTGTTGTGCATCCGCCGGTTGAGGCGGGCGAAATCCATCGCATAGCCCAAAAGCCGCATGCCGCGCAGCGGGAAGGGGTTGAAGAGCCTGACCTCCACCTGCGGATGGGCGTCCATCCAGACGATGCGCGGATCAATGCGCTTGGTCGCATTGTCATCGAGCAGGATGCGGACCTTTACCCCGCGATCGGCCGCGCGGCGTAATGCGTTAAACATCAGGCTGCCGCAGGCATCCGGACGCCAGAGGTAATATTGCACATCAAGACTATGCTCGGCCTGCTCGACGAGCTTGAGCCGCGTGGCAAAAGCCTCGATCCCGTCGGGCAGGGGCAAAAGCCCCGTGGTCTCGAGATCCGGCCACATCTTTCCGAGACGGGTTCCATCGGGTGTGGTGACATGATCGGGCGAGAGGTCGGGACGGGTAGGCAAACGCGTGATCCGCCATAGGAAAATCAGCGCGATGGCTAAAATCGCGAATAAAGCAAAGAGCATAGGTCACCACGGGCTTGTTACGGATATTACCTAGTCCGTGGCCGTCAAAGGAAAAGGGCCGGAAAGCCGGCCCTGACGAAGACGGATCAGGCTGCGGGAAGGGGTGTCCTCTCGCGCCGACGCAATAGAGGCAGTCCCGCAATCGCGCATAGAAGTAACAGGGCACTTGCGGGAAGGGGAACCGCGGGGACCGCGGAAAAGAGATCGCTATCGGAGGAGACGGTTAGACCCTCGGTGGTTGCGAATGCCAGCGCAAGGGTGGATGTCGCTGTGGTTGCTCCCCAAGCAGAGAGATAGGTCCAAAGATCCAGAAATGCGGTTTCGCCATCTTCAAGCCAGATCGTTGTGGTCAGGTCGAAGCTGAACGTATCGCCGAAATCATAGCTGCCATCCGCCAGTATCCCGTCATCGGAGAAGGAATAGGTATCGAGATACTGATAATAGCTGGCGCTATCCGATGAAAAACTCTCGGCCCCGTCCGACAGATAATCCGATGTGTAGAGCGTGAGGCCGGCAATGGCCGAGATGTCCGTATAGGTCGAATTCAGGCGCTGGTAGTAGGTCATGGCCACATCCCCGCTGAAAGTGGCGGAGGCGGTCAGATAGCCGCTGCCGGAAGCCGTCAGAGCTCCATAGATACTGGCACCGGCATAGGCGCCCCAGCCACTGTATTCATAGGCCTCGGTCGTCGGATCGTCGCTGACATCATCATTGCTATACCAGTTCCCAAAGGGCTGTTCCTCGACAGGCATATCGCCTTGGAGGTAGCTGGTGCTGCTTGTAATGGCACCGGTGGACCCATCAATCGCGACCGAAGAGGTTTCCTGCCCTGCAACCGCGCCCCGGCTGCCATAGTCTGTATAGGTGTTGTAGGTGATGTAGTTGCGGGGATTGGTGAGCGTTATATCCGTGCAGCTTACATAGCAATATGCGCTGCCTTCAAACGTGCTTACTTCGGCATAGGTGCTGGCCGCATGGACCGGAGCTGTCAGAACCGGCAGGGCAAGCGCTGCGTAGAGCGCAAAATGTCTGATATGTCTCAGGCGCAATTCTATGTCTCCAAAATGTGTGAAATGCTCGTGGAGATAAGAATGCCTGATGTTTACCTTGGGGTAACAAGTGTTTTGAGAAATTATTGGCCGAAAGGAATTCAACCCCAGAATGAAAAGATCCCGCCACTTTTTATGGCGGGATCTCCGATGTTTTGCGGGGCTGGTCGGATCAGCCGATCGCGACGGCTTTCACTTCGTCGTCGATATAGGGCACGTATTGCTCGAAATTGTCCGAGAACATCTTCACCAGCTTGGCGGCCTGTGCGTCATAGGCAGCGCCATCCGCCCAGGTGTCGCGCGGGTTCAGTAGTTTGGTGTCCACGCCATCGACCAGAACCGGAACGTCGAAGCCGAAATTCGGATCCTTGCGGAACTGGACCGCCTCGAGCGAGCCGTCGAGAGCTGCATCCAGAAGGGCGCGGGTCGCCTTGATCGGCATCCGCTTGCCTTCGCCGAACTTGCCGCCGGTCCAGCCGGTATTCACCAGCCAGCACGAGGCGCCGTTCTTGGCGATCTTCTCGGCCAGAAGCTTGCCATAGACTTCCGGACGACGCGGCATGAAGGGTGCACCAAAGCAGGTCGAGAAGGTCGGGATGGGTTCCACCACACCGATCTCGGTGCCAGGGGTCTTCGAGGTGAAGCCCGACAGGAAGTGATACATGGCCTGTGCCGGTGTCAGGCGCGCGATGGGGGGCAGGACGCCATAGGCATCGCAGGTCAGCATGATCACATGCTTGGGGTTGCCGCCCACCGAGTCTTCCGAGGCATTCGAGATGTAATGCAGCGGGTAGGCGCAGCGCATGTTATCGGTGATCGAGTTGTCTTCGAAATTGAGATCGAGCGTCTCGGGGTCGAAGGTCATGTTCTCGACCACGGTGCCGAACATGGAGCAGGTCGCGTAGATCTCCGGCTCGGCCTCGGCCGAGAGATTGATCGTCTTTGCGTAGCAGCCGCCCTCGAAATTGAAGATGCCCTTGTCGGACCAGCCATGCTCGTCATCGCCGATCAGCGTGCGCGAGGGGCTTGCCGAAAGCGTCGTCTTGCCGGTGCCCGACAGGCCGAAGAAGATCGCGCTGTCGTCGGGGTTGTCGATGGCATGGTTGGCCGAGCAGTGCATCGCCATGATGTTATTGCCGGGCAGAATATAGTTGAGAAGGGTGAAGACGCCCTTCTTGTTCTCGCCCGAATACTGGGTATTGGCGATCAGGATCAGCTTCTTGGTGAAGTTGAGCGCGATGACCGTTTCCGAGCGGCAACCGTGACGCTCGGGATCGGCCTTGAAGCTGGGGCAGTTCACGATGGTGAATTCGGGGATGAAATCGTCCAGTTCGGAGCGCTCGGGACGGCGCAGCATGGTGCGGATGAACAGGTTGTGCCAGGCGAGTTCCGACACGACGCGCACGTCGAGACGGTGTTCGGGGTCGGCACCACCGAAGAGATCCTGCACGAAATAGTCGCGGCCCTTCATATGCTCGAGCATATCGGCATAGAGGAGGTCGAACTTGTCTTCCTCCATGGGCGCGTTGTTTTCCCACCAGATGGTGTCTTCGACTTCGGGGGTGCGGACGACGAACTTGTCTTTGGGCGAACGGCCGGTATGGGCGCCGGTGGTGCAATAGAATGCGCCGCCTTTGCCAAGCGTGCCTTCATTGCGTTTCAGCGCTTCTTCGATAAGCGCCGGCTCGATCAGGTTGTAATAGACATTGCCCAGTCCAGAAATGCCTTGATCTTCCAGGCGCTGTGCCGGGTTCACGTGTCCGATGATCATCTGTTGCTCCCGAATGCCGTCGTGGTGCGGCGGTTCAATGGAATCCTCCCGATCCTGCCGGGCCTTGGCCGGATCGCCTTCGGTGCCAGAGATGCACCGGATAATCGACCATATATCACGCTGAAATCTTTAGGGAACACAGGGTGCGCTACCGTTAGCGTTATCATTTACACTTTAGCGCAATCACTTATGTGACAGAAGGACGCAATCTTTGCAGTTAATCTTAAATTGAGGCTTTTCGGATGCAATGGAGGGCGGAATTGCTGCGGGATTGAGCTTCGTGTTGATTCTTCTCGCAGGGGCGTCGATGATGGCCATTAAGTATAACCGTCCGGAAGAATGAGGGTGCAGGCACATGTCGCGGATTGCTTTGGTCGATGATGATCGCAATATTCTTACTTCGGTTGCCATGACTCTCGAGGCCGAAGGGTTCGATGTGGAGACCTATAATGACGGGCAATCGGCGCTGGATGCGTTCAATAAACGCCTGCCCGATATGGCCGTTCTTGATATCAAGATGCCGCGTATGGACGGGATGGACCTGCTGCAGCGTCTGCGCCAGAAGACCCAGATGCCGGTGATCTTCCTGACCTCGAAAGATGACGAGATCGACGAGGTTCTGGGCCTGCGGATGGGCGCCGACGACTATGTGAAAAAGCCTTTCAGCCAGCGGCTTCTGGTCGAGCGTATCCGGGCGCTCCTGCGCCGTCAGGATGCGCTGGAGGGCCGCGTGGAGACGGTGCAGACCGAAGAGACCAAGACGATCACGCGCGGGGCGCTGGTCATGGATCCGCTGCGCCACTCGGTCAGCTGGAAGGGTAAGGATGTGACTCTGACGGTCACCGAGTTCCTGCTTCTTCAGGCGCTGGCACAGCGTCCGGGTTTCGTGAAATCGCGCGATCAGCTGATGGATGTGGCCTATGACGATCAGGTCTATGTCGATGATCGCACGATCGACAGCCATATCAAGCGTCTGCGCAAGAAGATGCGCAGCGTCGACGAGGATTTCTCGGCTATCGAGACGCTGTATGGCATCGGCTATCGTTATAACGAAGAATGAGTATCGCAGGACGGATCGGGTTGAGCCTTGGAATGAGTGCCAGGAAACGGAACAGGGATACGGTGGCTGTCGATCCAGGCGAGGACTTGGTCGGGGGCAAGGGCGCCGTCGACGAGAGCGTGAGCAAACGCCGCGAGACACGCAACCTAATCTCGCTCAACCGCTCGCCGCTCGCGCGAAAGATCATCATCTTCAATCTTCTGGCGATGGTCGTTCTCGTGGCGGGGGTGCTCTATCTCAATCCGTTCCGTGACAGCCTTGTGGTCCAACGCGAGAATGCGATCGTGGTCGAGGCCGAGCTGGTTGCCGATGTGTTCGAGGCGCGTCTGCCCAAGACCGCGCCCGTCAATCTGGCGGCAGGCGACGGGATCGATGTCGTGGATACGCTTTCGGGTATCCAGCTTCCCTCGGGCTCTTCGCTTTATGTCTTCGATGCGGCGGGCAACCTGCTGATCAGCTCGGATGACGTGGTGACCGCTCCCCCTGCCGATGTGACTGGCGGACATGACGATACGCGCTCGACCCTGTTGACCGATCTCCTGAGCCGTGGCTGGGGATGGGCGTCCTCGCTCATCCATGGCGATGAGGAGGGTGCGAAGGTCAGCACGCAGGTCATCGCGCAGGATCTCAATGCCGAGTTGCGTCCCGGTGTTACCCGCATGGATACACGCCGCGATACGTCCGGCGCTACGATTTTCTCTGTTGCAACAGGGATTTACCAGGGAGATCGGATCGTGGGCTCTATCGCGTTGACCTCGGCTGCCGGCGAGATCGACCATCTGGTGCGCGTGGAACGCGAGCAGGTGCTGCAGATGTTTGTCATCGCCATCATCGTCTCGATCGGTCTGTCGCTGGTGCTGGCCTCGACGATCGCCAACCCGATCTCCGATCTGGCGGCGGCGGCCGAGATCGGCGGCGAGCGCCATGCCCGCAAGGTCAGTCCCGCGCGGGTCCGCATCCCCGATCTGTCCGCCCGCCCCGACGAGATCGGACGTCTGTCTGGTGCGCTGCGCGGGATGGTGACGGCGCTTTATGACCGGATCGATGCCAACGAGCAGTTTGCGGCAGATGTCAGCCACGAGATCAAGAATCCGCTGGCGAGCCTGCGCTCTGCCGTGGCCTCGCTGCGGATGGTGAAGAAGGAAGAGCACCGCGAGAAGCTTCTCGATGTGATCGACCACGACGTGCGCCGTCTCGACCGTCTGGTTTCCGATATCTCCAATGCCTCGCGGCTTGATTCCGAGCTGGTCAAGGAGGAGGAAGAGCCCTTCGACCTGATCCATATGGTCGATAATCTCGCGCAGTATCTGGGCGATCAGGCAAAGCAGAAAGGCGTGGATTTCATCATCGATCTGCCCGCCGATCCTATCGTGATCAACGGGTTGGAGGGCCGCCTCGCGCAGGTCTTCGTGAACCTGATCAGCAATGCCATTTCCTTCAGCGAAGAGGGAGATGCGGTGCGTGTCTGGGCCCGCAGACGCGATCATCGGGTGCTGGTGGTGGTTGAGGATACCGGTCCGGGCATTCCGGAAGAGGCTCTGTCGAAGGTCTTCAAACGCTTCTACTCGCAGCGGCCCGAGGGCCAGTTCGGGGATCATTCGGGGCTCGGTCTGGCGATTTCCAAGCAGATCGTCGAGGCGCATGGCGGCGTGATCTGGGCCGAGAATATCCGCCCGACCGATGCCGATGTGACCTCCGAACCGCTTGGCGCGCGTTTCGTGGTCGGGCTTCCGTTCTAATCCATGAGCGTCCGGCACATCCTGCACGCCAGTTGTGTCGCGCTCGATGCGCAGCGTGCGGTGTTGATCCTCGGGGCATCCGGTACAGGGAAATCCACGCTGGCACTCAAGCTGATGGCCATTGGCGGGCAGCTTGTGGCCGATGACCGCACCGATCTGACGTTTAGGGATGGTGGCTTGTTGGCGCGCGCGCCAGCAGCGATCCGCGGGCGGATCGAGGCGCGCGGTGTGGGCATTCTTGCGGCGGATGTGCTGGAGGAGGCTTTTATCTCACTGGTTGTGGATCTTGACCGGACCGAGACGGAAAGACTGCCGCCGCTGCGAAATATCTCTCTTTATGGGGTGTCGCTGCCCCTTGTGCTGCGCTTGCAACATGGTCATCTTGATGCAGCAATCTGGCAATATCTCAAAGCCGGGAGAGTTGCGTGACCCACCACGCCGAATGTGACACCGAAGATCTGAGCCAGCGCGTTGTGCTGGTCACCGGCCCCTCCGGGGCAGGGCGGTCGACCGTGATCGCGGCACTGGAGGATCTGGGCTACGAGACTATCGACAACCTGCCGCTCTCGATGGTTCCGAGAGTGCTTGACGGGCCGGTATTGCAGCCCATCGCGCTGGGGATCGATGTACGCAACCGCGAGTTCAGCGCGACGCGCCTTATCGAGCTGATCGACCGGTTGACGCGGGAGCCGAAGATCCAGCTGGAAGTTCTGTATATGGATGCGCGGCCCGATGTGCTGCAGCGGCGCTATTCCGAAACGCGCAGGCGTCATCCGCTCTCGCCCGATGATGCGCCCGAAGAGGGCATCCTGCGCGAGATCGACCTTCTGGTGCCGATCCGCGCCCGTGCCGATATCCTCATCGACAGTTCGGCGATGACGGTCCATGATGCACGCGC
This sequence comes from Thioclava kandeliae, assembly GCF_040297545.1. Taxonomy (NCBI): domain Bacteria; kingdom Pseudomonadati; phylum Pseudomonadota; class Alphaproteobacteria; order Rhodobacterales; family Paracoccaceae; genus Thioclava; species Thioclava kandeliae. The sequence goes on along the minus strand of NZ_JAYWLC010000005.1, from coordinate 4,114 downwards.
CGAGATCAACCAGCTGTTCGATCAGCGCAAGACGGCGGGGCTGGCGGTATCGGTGCATAGTTTCAGCTACAAACGTGGCGTGCCGCGAGGGCTCGATATCATGTTCGATTGCCGGTTTCTGGCCAACCCGCATTGGCAGCCCGAACTGCGCCCAAAGGACGGGCGCGATGCTGCGGTGGCGGACTATGTCACACATGATCCACGCTATCGTGAATTCTTCGACAGGGTGATGGGGCTTCTTCTTTTCACTTTGCCTGCCCATGTTGAGGAAGGAAAAACACATTTGGCTGTAGGCTTTGGATGTACTGGGGGTAAACATCGCTCTGTTGCCCTTACGGAATCGGTTTCTGGTGCTCTTGCAGAGGCCGGTTGGCATGTGTCTAAACGGCACAGAGAGTTGGAACGGCGCGGGCTCGAACTGCCCGCCTCTGGAACGGGAAACGGCGCTTGATCGGAATCGTGATTGTCGCTCATGGTGGTTTGGCCCGCGAGTATCTCGCGGCGGTGGAGCATGTCGTGGGGCCCCAGCAGGGCATCCGTGCCATCACCATCGAGGATGGCCATGATCGCGCCGAAAAACAGATCGAGATCAGGGCGGCAGCCGATGCGGTGGATAGCGGTTTCGGGGTCGTGGTCGTAACCGATATGTTTGGGGCCTCGCCATCCAATCTCAGCCTGAAAGCCTGTGAGAATTGCGAGCGCGAGATCATTTATGGTGCGAATTTGCCACTATTGATCAAGCTTGCGAAGTCTAGAAGCCTCGGCGTACACGCCGCGGTGGAGGCAGCACTTGATGCAGGACGCAAATATATCAATAGTTACTCTGCCTATGGGAGCAGGGAAGGAATGCATGGCGCATCAGGAGCTTAAGATCATCAACGAGAAGGGGCTGCACGCGCGGGCCTCGGCAAAATTCGTTGAGATCGTTGAAAGATTTGACGCTCGGGCCGAAGTGTCCAAAGATGGCATGAGCGTGTCGGGCGACTCGATCATGGGGCTTCTCATGCTGGCTGCTTCACGTGGAACGTCCATCGAGGTCACCACAACGGGAGCCGAAGCCGAGGCGCTGATGACGGCTCTTGCGGAACTGGTTGCCGATTATTTCGGCGAGGGGTTCTGACCCCGCCACCTGACGAAGAGGCCTGTCGTGAACCAGATGCAACAGACCGATTTACAAACGCCTGATGATGGCAAAGGCAGATCGGTCCTGTCCTCGGGGAGTGCAGCGCAGGATATCCGGACAGATGACGGTTTCCAGACCGTTCAGAAACCCTATGACAAACGCCGTCTGTCCTATGCGGGCACCTTCACCAACCCATTCAAACGCGCGGTGATCCGCACAATCGAATGGGGCACCGCCAAGCTGCATATCCTGCGTATAATCCGCAAGTTCGAGGCGCGCGGCATCCCCGAAGGACAGGCGTTCTGGGCGCAGGCGCTCGATGTCATGGGGATCACTGTCACCACTCCCGAGGCGGAGATCATGCGAATTCCCCCCACTGGCCCTCTGGTGATCGTGGCGAACCATCCGCATGGGCTGGTGGATGGGATGGTGCTGGCCGAGGTGATCGGGCGGGTGCGCACCGATTACAAGATCCTCACACGCAACCTTCTGACAGGCCTGCCAGAAATCGCGCCTTTCATGATCCCTGTGCCCTTTGCCCATGAGGCGGATGCGCGGGAGGAAGGGCTGAAGATGCGCGCGGATGCAATGCTGCATCTCAAGCGCGGCGGCTGTATCGTGTTATTTCCCGCAGGGTCTGTGGCGGCCTCCGAGAGCTTTTTCGGGCCGGTGGTCGAGAAGGAATGGAACCCGTTTACCGCCAAGATGGTCGCACGGTCCAGGGCGCAGGTTCTGCCGGTCCGTTTCCCGACGCATAACTCGCGGCTCTACCAGATCGCGAACCAGCTATCGGCGACGCTACGTCAATCTTTGCTTCTTTACGAGATCCGTGCCGCCTTCAACAAGCCGCAGCGCCCGATCATCGGCCATGTCAGATCACCCGAGGAGATGGCGGATGCGCTGAAGACTCCGCGCCAATGGCTCGCCGATATGCGTGAGGAGGTGCTCTCGCTGAAAGAATGAAGCCCGGCCAGAGCCGGGCTTTTGTTCAGCGGGTCGGGACGGGTGTCTCGCCGCGGTAATCATAGAACCCGCGACCGGATTTCCGGCCGAGCCAGCCGGCCTCGACATATTTCGTCAGAAGCGGACAGGGGCGGTATTTGGTATCGGCCAGCCCGTCATGCAGCACATTCATGATCGCCAGACAGGTGTCGAGCCCGATGAAATCCGCAAGCTCCAGCGGGCCCATCGGATGGGCGGCACCGAGCTTCATCGACTGGTCGATGGAGATCACATTGCCCACGCCCTCATAGAGCGCATAGACCGCCTCGTTGATCATCGGGATCAGGATACGGTTGACGATGAAGGCAGGAAAATCCTCGGCGCTGGCATGGGTTTTGCCAAGTTTATCAACGACCTCTTTCAGGGCATTGAAGGTCTTTTCATCGGTCGCGATGCCGCGGATCAGCTCGACCAGCTGCATCACCGGCACCGGGTTCATGAAATGCACGCCCATGAATTTCTCGGGGCGGTCGGTCCGCGAGGCAAGCCGCGTGATGGAGATCGAGGAGGTATTCGAGGCCAGGATGGTATGCGGTGCGAGATGCGGCACGAGATCCTCGAAAATCGCGGATTTCACCGACTCGCGCTCGGTCGCGGCCTCGATAATCAGATCCATCGGTCCGAGATCGGTCAGGGTGAGGGTCGTCGTGACACGCGACAGGGCTGCATCACGCTCCTCGGCGGAAATTTTTTCACGTGAAACCTGCCGGTCGAGATTCTTGCGAATCGTGGCGATCCCCTTGTCCAGACCGTCCTGTGAAATGTCGTTCAGCAGCACGTCAAATCCGGCAAGCGCGAAAACATGGGCGATCCCGTTGCCCATCTGTCCCGCGCCTACGATGCCAACTGTCTGAATCGTCATGGCGATCTCCCTCTCTCTTCTGCACCTGCACAGTAGGGCGGCGAGGGCTTTCGCCGCAAGGGGAAAGCTTATGGTCAACCCTCTATGCCAAATTTTCACCTTAGTGGTTTGGTAATGGGTTTATTGCAGACTGCCTTTGGGTGATTTTGAGACTGAGGTGGGAGATGGCCTTTGAATATCCGGGCGAGGGCGCCCTAGATTACTTCCCGTGCCGTTACGGGAAATCCAAACTATTGTTCCGTGGGCCACGTCGACGGCTGGATGTGCCTTTTGTCTCTGCAATCGGCGGCTCCGAAACCTACGGCAAGTTCGTGGAAAATCCATGGCCGGAGCTTGTCGAAGAGAAAATTGGCATGCAGGTCGTGAATTTCGGCTATCTGAATGCGGGGGTCGATGTGTTCTTGCACGAGCCGCAGATGAGCGAAATCCTTCAGAAGTCGCATGTGAGTGTGATCCAGCTGATGGGCGCGCAGAATATGTCGAACCGGTTCTATGCCGTGCATCCCCGCCGGAACGATCGCTTCCTGCGGGCGTCGAATCTGATGCGCGCGGTTTTCAATGATATCGACTTTACAGAATTCAACTTCACTCGGCATATGCTGACAGCTCTGCATCGCCGTGCGCCGGACCGTTTCGAGGCGCTCGCGCAGGAGTTGCAGATGGCTTGGGTGTCGCGGATGAACAAGCTTCTGGACCGTATCCCGGGCCGTAAGGTGCTGCTGTCGCTGCATGATTACACCGACCCCTCGCAAGGGGACTCGCTTGGACCGGAGCCGCTGCTGGTCTCACCCGAGATGCTGGATCAGATACGGAGTCGTGCAGATGTGGTCGTGGCGATCGAACCGTCGATGAAAGCGCGGCGGTCTGGCACGGAAGGTATGCATTTTGCAGCTATGGAAGAGCCCGCGGCTCTGACGATGCCTGGCCCGCTTGTGCATGAAGAGATTGCCGAGGCTCTGGCGCCGGTTCTGGCAAAAATGATCTAAGCGCAGGCACTGACCAGCGCGGTAAAAAAGGGGGCCTTTCGGCCCCCTTTCTTGTCTCAGACCTTGGAGGTCAATTCCGGCACGGCGGCGAAGAGATCTGCCACGAGGCCGTAATCGGCGATCTGGAAGATCGGGGCTTCC